>JACDEQ010000012.1 GCA_013816225.1 Armatimonadota bacterium
GGGCTGGCGCTACCCTCGCTTGCGGCACGGGGGCGTGCGCGTCGCTTATGGCCGCGTTCACCAACGGCCTCGCCGAACGCAAAGCCACCGTGCACCTGCCGGGCGGCGACCTGGAAATCGAGTACGCCGAGGACGGCTCTTTCCACATGACCGGCCCAGCGGAAACCGTTTTCGACGGCAATTGGGACGCGTAGCGCCGGCATTCTGCCGGCAATCTTCCTGCCGATAGAGCGGTGCGGCCAGGATGCCGCGCTACGATGCTGCGATGCCGAAATACATGAACCACACGGAATAGCTAGCCAAGTTCGCCAGCATTCTTGCGACGAGCACGCGACGCGCGCCGTGAAGCTTCTTGCGGAGCCAGACGAATTCGAATGTGATGCTGACCAACATGCAGAGCAGGCCGAGTGTTTGGAGCCCCCATAACTGGTAGGCCGGGTTTTCCGTGCCAGAAAACATCAGCATCCCGTCGATAACTCCCGGCCCTGGTTCCCCCATACTTCGTACAGCGGACTCAAAGGGCAGCATGAGGATCCAGGGTGGGCAAACAGGACCGGTAGACCCATCAAGGAGGAGAGAAGGTTGGCAAGGAAGACCGGCTGCATTGCCTTGCGCAGGCTCACGCAGGTTACGAGGGCCACAATCCACGCCTCGCCAAAGAAAGCGACGGCGCAAAACCAGATCGCCATGAACGGCTAGACAACCGCCGTGGGCAGCGCAACGTTGGCGAGCACGCTCCCATCGTGGAGCTATTCCCGCGGAACCGCGCTAACTTAGATCTTCGGGAGCCGCTCACGCGGCCATGAACACTACCGACTCAGGAGCGACGGCAATCTCGCCATTCCCGATACGGTCGGCCAGCGCCCGGAGGGTCGATGCGGTGGCACGCGAAGCCGCGCGCTGTTTGGGTTCGGCATTGCATAGGACCCCGGGCAAGGCCGGCACCTCGGCAATCCAACGCCCATTGGCTTCCTGTTCAGCCTCGATACGGAGTTCCACCACGACAATTGTAGCGCCGGAACTAGTCCGCGCTGCCGCGACGACGCAAAATCGCAGTTAGCGCGTATTTCGCCTCTTCGAGGCCGAGAAGCTTACCGATCCCGATATAGACCCAGGCACCTCCGAGGCCAAAAATAATGAGGCGGAAGAGTGACGCCAGGTGGGAATCGGAAGCAGGAAACAGCCCCGCAACGAAATGAATCAGTGCGGCAGTCCCGATCGCCGAAGCGCCTCCGAGAAACAGCAGGCGCGCCAGCCTCGTACCATCGATCCGCGAGAGTTTCGAGCGCAGGCCGACCGTGAGCAAAACAAGGAGCACGATCGCCGAGATCGAGGTTGCCAGAGGCAGTCCCAAGTAGCCCATGTTGGTATTTACCAAGCCCCAGCACAAGAGTGCGAAAATGACGGACGTCGCGGTTCCGAGGAGAATCGGCAGAAGGGAAGTGTGCATCGCAAAGAACGCCCTCATGAGCACCGGGTGTGCGCACCAGGCGAAGACGCCAATGCTGAACATCCGCAATCCCGCCGCGGTCAAGTCTGCGTCCTCGGCCGTGAACTTCCCGTATTGGTAGAGCAGGCGCACCACGTCCTCGCTCAGTACGAACAACAAGGCGGACATCAAGATCCCGACAAACAGCGCCGTCCGCACTGTCTTGCTAAGCGTCGCCAAGAACTCGGCGGCTCTGTCTTGGGCGTAGAGTGCGCTGAGCGTCGGGAAGACGGCGATAGCGAGCGCCTGGCCGAAGATGCCCAACGGCGCCTGCATGACGCGGTTGCCGTTTTCCAGGGCGCTGATCGTGCCCTGCTCCTGGAACGAGGCGAAGAACCGAAGCGCGATCGCGTATACGCCAGGCAAGCTCAAACCCAGCACCACGGGAAGCATTAGTTTGAAGACGCTGATCACCCCGGGATGCTTGAGGTTCAGCGAGAGCCGAAACCTAACGCCAAAGCGGCGCATGAGGAATATCGGCAATACCAGGCTGCCAACTAACGCTCCGATCAGTGCTCCCCAGGCCAATCCGAAAATGGGCACAGCAAGAAAAGGCGCGATGATCAGCGCACCGGCGATTATGCCGACGTTGTAGATGTTCGGGCTGAGGCCCGGTGTGAGGAAGTGCTGGCGGGCGTTCATCGTACCGAACATCAGCCCGCCGAGGAAAAACCCGAATTGGCTCGGCAAGACGATCCGTGACATGGTGGCCGCGAGATCGATTGTTTCAGGCGGCAGGCCCGGTGTCACGAGGTTCAGAAGCGGCTCGGCGAAGGTCTCGGCGAAGACGACGAAACCGAGAACGATAAGCCCCATGGCTGTCGCCATGACGCTGAAGACATGCCACGCCTCGTCCTCCTCGCCATTCGCCCAGTACTTCGTGAAAACCGGGATGAACGCACTGCTCAGCGCGCCTCCGGCGATCAGAAAGAACAGCAGGTCTGGGATAGAGAAGGCCGCCCGGTAGGCGTCGGTGATCGCATCCTGTCCGAATTGGTACGAAATGATGGTGTCGCGAATCTGGCCCAGTACGCGGCTTAGAAGAATGAGGCCTCCCATAAGCCCGCCCGCTTTTGCAACGGACACCGCTTTGGGGGGCCGATTCACGCTTTAGAGTTAGGCCAAAGCGCGGTCGAGGACCGCTTTAATCTGCTCTTTCGAGGCGGCGCCGACCATCTGGTCGAAGAGCTTTCCTTCCTTGAAAACCATCAACGTTGGGATGCTCATGACGCCGTACCGCATAGCCAGGTCGCCCTCCGCGTCTACATCGATCTTGAAAATCTTCGCCTTGCCGGCGTATTCGCTCGCCAGGGCCTCTACGTGTGGCGCTATCATGCGGCACGGACCACACCATTCTGCCCAGAAATCGAGCAGGACGGGGACGTTGGATTGCAGTACTTCAGTTTCGAAATCGGCAGTGCTCAGGGCTAGTTCGATGGCCATGGCTAATTCCTCCAGTAGTTTAGGTCAAGGTTACCCCAGAGGTACTTTTTGCACTTCGTTCTGTAACAATTCGTTGTTGATTGCGTCAGAATACTGAAACCCTGCGGTTCAATGCCGCATTCCAACTCAACTCATGAAACGACTAAGGAGGAATACCACAGTGAACATGTGGGTTCGAACAACGATTTTCGCCGCGGTTGCGGCAGTAATGGTACCGGCGTCCACTGCGGAAACTCGGCTTGCCGGCATTCGCCTCTACGACAGCGGCGTCGACGTCGTGCGCAAGCTCGGCTCACCGACGGACGTTCTGTCGGTCGTGTTTGACACGGCCGCTGGAGGCGGAGGCGGTGGCGGCGGTTCGCGCGGCGGTGGTGGCGGCGGCTCTCGAGGCGGCGGCGGGTTTGCTCCTGCCCCTACTGGTGGTGGCAACGCCAACTTCGTCATTCCTCCTGTCAGTTTCAATCAGATGGGCAAGGGTGGTGGCGGCCAAGGGCCCGCGCCGGTGGGCGGTCCTGGCGGCGGCCCGGCTCCTATGGGCGGCGGTAGAGGCGGCGGCGGCGGCGGTGTCACCGACACTCAGTACGTCCGCTGGGTTTACAGGCGCGGCGCCGGTGGCAGTGTCAACGTCGTTCTCAACAAGTTCAACAAGGTCGTCCAGATCGAAGCCATCGGCATCTCCAACCCGAACGTGAAAACGTCCAAGGGCGTGATGCTGGGATCCTCGCTCGCAACGATCATCCGCAAGTATCAGAATCCCGATGCCTACGAGGTCGGTGACAACTACTTCATGGTTCGCTTCCTCCAGAGCCATAAAGTTGCTTTCAGGCTTACTCGCGAGAACAACCGTGCGCCGTATCGAGTTACGGGTATCGTGGTCTCCGCAGGCAAGTCGTAACTGTTCCGATGAGGTATGCTTGATGAGCGTGACTTAGTCCGAAGTAGAGTCGACCTTGTCGACCTCGTCGGCGAACGCGTCAAGCTCATTAAGGTAGGGAAAAAGTGGAAGGGGCTTTGTCCGTTTCATACGGAGAAAACCCCTTCTTTTCAATTGGACTCCGATCTCCAGTTGTTCCATTGCTTCGGCTGTAAGAAAGGCGGCGACGTCTTCGACTGGGTCATGCAATCGGAGAACGTCGACTTTCGCACGGCGCTCGAAATGCTCGCTCAGCGCACCGGCGTGACGCTCTCAGCAGGTAAAAGCCGCTCGCAAGGCGAAGCCCAAAGTCAAATCGCGACGATGGAAGCGACACTGGCATTTTACATAACTGCATTTACAGAATCGCCGTCTGCCCAGGAATACGCTGCGACTCGCGGACTAGACGCCGAGACACTTGCCAAGTGGGAGATCGGCCTGGCGCCCAACTCGGAGTACGCGCTGGGAACCCACCTTAAGAAGATCGGTTGCAAACTGCAAGAGGCCTGCGAACTGAGCCTGTTGGCCGGGGATTCGAGTGCCGGGTACCGAGATTTTTTCCGCGGCCGACTCATGTTCCCGATACGGGACGATCAGGGACGGCTCGTTGCATTTAGCGGCAGGTCGATGGATGGTACCGAGCCGAAGTACATCAACTCCCGCGACACCGCCCTGTTCAAGAAAAGCGATACGATTTATGGACTTCACCATAGCCGCATAGCGTTGCGTGAAAGCCGGTCCGCCGTGCTGGCCGAGGGTCAAATGGACGTGATCGCCTGCCATCATGCCGGTATCGAAACTGCGGTCGCCGCCTTGGGAACGGCATTGACCGTGGGCCATGTGCGCAAGCTGAAACGCTACTGTGGCAGCGCCACGCTCCTCTACGACGGGGACATTGCCGGCAGGAACGCCGCGGAGCGCGCGTTTCAGCTTTTTGCCGATGTCGATATGTCCGCGCGGGCGGTGTTGCTGCAGCATGGCGAAGACCCGGATACGGTTAGGAAGAAAGAGGGAGCCGAGGCGTTGCGACAAAAGGTTGCCTCGGCGATGTCACCCGTTCGTTTCAAGGTCGAGGGACTCATTCGCGATTTCGATGCTAAGCCCGGGATTGGCGATCGTACTTTTTGGAAGGCGATCAAGGAAGCCTTGGCCGGCTCACCGGAGAAGTTGGAGGTAGACGCCCTTCTCGACGAACTGGCGGGCCTGCATCCTAACGCGCGAGTCGACCGAAAGGCAGTGATCCGCGCTCTCCGCAGCGAGGTCGCAACCGTGCGGAAACCACGATCGAAGGCCGGCACATCGGCTCCTGAAGCAGGCGCCGACGCGGGATTCTCCCTAGCAATGCCGCGAGGGCCCGAGCGCGAAATTATTAGGGCCGCTATCGATGACGAGTTCCGCGAGTTCGCATGGCCGAGGCTCGCCGAGGACGACCTCGTCGTGAGCGAAGGGGGCCGGGCGATCGCCGACGCGCTACTCGCCGTCTCGTCAGAACCGCCGGTCGTGAGCGCGCGAGACCTCGTCGCGGGCCTCGCCTCTGCTGTGCGGCAAACCATCATGACCATGGAGCCGTCTCCCCTTAACCTGCCGGGGATCGAAGAAGCTATCGAAAGACTGGTGAGCGAAAGAGAGCGGCGAATCCGTCTGTACAAATACCAGAGCGAACCGAGTGTTGAAACAGCGCGGGAGATTTACCCGTCTTCACACTGAAGGAACGCGGTCTGCGAAGTAGCCATGGTGAGCAAGTTTGGGCCATCTCTGCCCCCGGAAACCGAAGCTCTTCTCGAGCTCGGTATTGCTCGTGGCCGTCTCAACATCGACGAAATCAACGAAGCGATCGGGCTCATCGACCCGGATCGCATCGAAGAGGTTTTCGACGCGATCGAGGAGCGGGGAATTACGATCGAAACCGACTTAGGCCGCAATGGGGAAAGAGCCGATGATTTACCCCCGGAAGCCTACGTTTCGCTCGAAGAACTAGCGGAACTCGAGGGCCCGCCGTTGGAAGATTCCGCGCGCCAGTGGCAGGGAATTATTTCTCGGACGCCGCTGCTCACTACGGAGCAGGAGCGCGCTCTCTCTTTACAGGTGAAAGAGGGCTCGTCGACCGCAAAGTTTGCGATGATCGAAGCCAATTTGAGGCTGGTGGTGAGCATTGCCAGGAAGTTTATCGGGCGCGGAATGTCGATGCAGGACCTCGTTCAGGAAGGCAATCTGGGCCTGATGAAGGCGGTTGAGAAGTACGATAGCGCCCGTGGATACCGGTTCAGCACCTACGCAACGTGGTGGATCAAGCAGGCGGTCGGCAGGGCGATTTCCGACCAGGCGCGAACGATTAGGCTTCCGGCGGCCGTAGGGGACACCCTACGGCAAATAGGAAAGGCCACCGGTGTCTTGCAACAATCCTTGGGACGAGACCCGACCGCGGAGGAGGTCGCATCGGCCGTAGGAATAACACCGGAACGGATGCGAGAAATACTCCGCCTTGCGCCGGAGCCGATTTCTTTGCAGGCGCCGGTAGGCGGGGAGGAAGGGTCGAGCCTCGCAGATTTCATCGAAGACCTCGGTTCGAGCATGGCCGAGGATGCCGCATCCAATGCGGAGCTCAAGGACAAGGTCGACGAAATGCTCGACACGCTAAGTGGCCGCGAGAAGGATGTGATCAAGATGCGTTTCGGGCTTGCCGATGGAATCCCACGGACTTTGGACGAAATAGCAGGGCAGATGGGGATTACCCGCGAGAGCGTTCGGCAAATAGAGAAGCTCGCCCTTAAGAAGCTCAGGCAGCCGGGTAACGGTGATGGGCTCAAAGGCATTCTGGACTGAGCCGTTTCGGCATAATCAAAACATGAACGATTCTCGCGCACGGTGGGATACGGCCGCCCCGCACTACCTCCGTTCCTCGTGGCATGCCAATGAGGCGGCCCTCGAGCACATGGTGCAGGTTTCGAATGTGCTGGGCGGGAATATCGTCGATGTGGCGACCGGGGCCGGCCACGCAGCCATGGCTTTTTCTCACAGCGTCGACAGGGTACTGGCCCTCGATACCTCGCCACGCATGCTTGCGATCGCCAAAGAGGAGGCCGCGAGGAGGGGGATCGACAACATCGATTACGTGGTTGGCGACGCCCTCGACCTGCCCTTTCTACGAGCGAGTCTGGACGGCGTTGTTTGCCGCGTGGCGGCTCACCATTTTGGAGACCCCGAGCTTTTCATGCGAAGAAGCTTCGACGTCCTCAAGCCGCGCGGCTTTCTCCTGCTCATCGACACGGTGGGCGCTGATGATCCTGGCGCGGACGATGCGCTGCACACTTTGGAAAGCCTTCGCGACCCATCGCATGTCCGCGATTACACGACCGCTGTTTGGAGAAGGATGGCGAGAAAAGCCGGTTTCGAGACCGAGTTCGAAGACACTATCCAAAAGCCGCTGAACGCAAAGGAGTGGATGGACCGGATGTCGGTCGATTCTGGAACGCGCAATAAAATACTGGAGCTTATTAATGCATCGAAAGATTGGTTTCGGGAATACTTGCGCCCGCACAGCAAGGGCGAATTGCTGACATTTCATTTATTGGAATGCACGATGCTGCTAAGGAAATGACGCGAAAGGCGACGCTCTCTCCGAGCAAGATAACCACATATTTGGCATGTCCAGTTAAATATCGATGGACTTATATTGACGCGCGCGGTAAATGGTTTTTGCGGGCGAAGAATTATTACAGCTTCGGTCTTAGCTTGCATTCCGCTTTGCAGAGATTTCACGATAGCAACGACCTGGGGGTGACCACGACCGAGGAAACGATCGCGAGCCTGGAGGAAAACTGGGTGAGCGCGGGGTACGGCTCGCCGGAGGAAGCAGCGGAGGCGCTCGCGGAAGGGCGCGAGATCGTTTCCCAATACCTCGAATCTGCTGCGGTAGCAGGCTCAGAGGTCCCGCCCCTCTTTGTCGAGAAGCAGCTTAGCCTCGATATGGGAGATTTTACACTCGTGGGCCGCGTGGACCGCGTCGACGAGCTGCCGGACGGCACCCTCGAAATCATCGACTATAAAAGCGGCAGCCGGTTCTCGGAAGAGGAATTATTGCAAGACGTTGCGATGAACTCTTATCATCTATTGGTTCGCAAGCTCATGCCGGATCGTAGAATTCTGCTTACGATTCACATGCTGAGAGCAGGGGAACGCATTACCGTCGAGCAAACCACGGAACAACTGGATCAATTTGCTGAAGATGTGAAAGCAATAGGAATCGAGATACTAGATCGTGAATATCATGAAATAGATCCTTTACCGAAAGCGTTGTGCAACTTCTGTGATTTCTTGCCACTTTGTGAGAGGCACGAGGAGTTTCGCGAAAGCTTCCACCAATTGCGACAATCGCATAGCTAGAGATAGGGCCGCATAATCGAAGAGGCTTTCGCCAGCGCGTTGAGATCTAGGCCGCTGTCGAAGGTGCGGGCAAGTGCCTCTGTCGATATATTGCCGGGGGCGCCGGGGGCGAACGGGCAACCGCCGATTCCGCCCGCCGAAGCGTCGAATACGGTGATTCCCAACTTCGCGGCTGCTTTGGCATTGTTGACGGCTTGGCCGAACGTGTCGTGGAAGTGCATGGCGGTTTTCTTTGGAGGACACACCTTTAGCGACTCGGCGAGAAGCTCCGAAACCTCGTCCGGCTGCGCCTTGCCGATCGTGTCACCGATCGAAATCTCATCGCATCCGAGTTCGAGAAGCTTCTTTATAACTTCGACCACGTAGGTTGGTGTTACCTTGCCTTCGTATGGGCAGTAAAAAGCCGTCGAAACGTATCCGCGCACCGGGACCGGCGACCGCTCAACCACCGGGCGGAACCGTTCGACAGACTCCGCGATCGTGGCGTTGATATTCATTTGGTTGAAGGTTTCGCTGGCCGCTGTGAAGACCGCGATCTTGTCCGCCTTCGCCCCGATCGCTCCGTCGAGGCCCTTCTCATTGGGCACCAGCGCCATGTACCGAACCTTCGGATTGCGCGTGATTCCTGCAAACACTTCGGCGGCGTCGGCCAGTTGAGGAACCCGCTTCGGACTGACGAACGAGCTGACCTCGATCTCGTCGAGCCCCGCTTGCGAAAGTGCGTCTACAAAAGCGATCTTGACTTCGGTCGGGATGTTGTTTTTGATGTTTTGCAGGCCGTCGCGCGGGCCCATCTCTACGATTCGGATCACTCGAGCCTCACCAGGAGTTGCCCAAGGTCGACGAGTTCACCTTCCTTTGCCCCGAGTTCCGCGACGACGCCGTCCGCCTCGGCCTCCAAGCGGGACTCCATCTTCATGGCCTCGAGAACGGCCAGGTCATCGCCACGCTTTACCGTATCGCCGACCTTGACAGGGATCGAAACGACCTTCCCGGTCATCGGCGCACGCGCCTCGTGCTCGGTGTCCACGCCGGCCCCGTCCGGAAGCGCGAAGCGGGCTGATACGCCGCAGAAGTTGACCCAAACAGCCGGTCCGTCTATTGCGTAATTCATAATGCCGGATTCGCCTTCGCCATGGAAGTAAAGTTCCCCTAGAGCTTCGAATGCCGTGTCGAACTTGGACCAAAGCGCCATTGAGTTCGGATGCTCATGCACATAGTACGGCGCCAGGGTCCCGCGCTTCGCCTTCGCGTCAAGGGGACCGTCCGGTCCGATCAGCTTCAAGCGAGTCTCCATGGGCCGGTTGCCCAGACGCCTTCGGGTCGACGCCCCGGCCCCAATAAGATCAGTGCTGCCGCCGCCGCCATTGACTCGGACATCGGCCTTCGCCCTATCTTCATTTCGTCAATGGATGCTGTGTGGGTGTTGCCATCGATGAACAATCGAGACATTAGAATTTCCATGACAAAGGCTTGATTTGTATAGAAGCCGAGCAAAACTATGGCCTTAAGTGCCTCGATCAACCGAAGCCTCGCTGCCTCCCTGTCGGCACCGTGAGCGATGACCTTGGCAACCAGTGAGTCGTATTGGGTGGTCACTTTAGTGCCGAGACCAGAGTCCGCGCGAACGGAATCGGGGAAATACGCCCGCAACACTTTGCCGGCACTCGGTAGAAAGTTATTGTACGGATCCTCTGCATTCAGCCGTGCTTCGATGGCGTGACCTTCGCGCCTGACATCCTCCTGCTTCATCAGCTTACCGTCCTGTGCGATTTCGATTTGCATACGTACAAGGTCCAATCCTGTACACATTTCGGTCACCGGGTGTTCCACCTGCAGCCGCGCATTGACCTCGAGGAAATAGAACTCGCCGCCCGGCCCCAACAAGAACTCCACCGTCCCCGCGTTCTTGTAACCCACCGACTCCGCAATCCGCACTGCGGCATCGGACAATCGCTCCCGCAGCGCATCATCCACTGCCGTGGAAGGCGTTTCCTCGATGATCTTCTGGTGCCGTCGTTGTAGGCTGCACTCCCTCTCTCCAAGAGCGATCGCCCGCTTCCCGTCGCCGAAGATCTGAACTTCCACATGCCGGGCCGGATAGATGTACCGCTCCACAATCAGCCGGTCGTCCCCGAAAGCGGCCTTCGTCTCGCGTTGAGAGGTCTCCACCTGTTCTCTAAGCCCCTTCAAGGTAAGAAGTTTTTTCATCCCCTTGCCGCCGCCCCCGGCCGCGGCTTTCAGCATCAGCGGCGCGCCGAGCTTTGCCGCAGCCTTTTCGACATCGGCAACCTTGGTGAAAGGCCCGAGCCCCTCGGTGAACGGGATGTCCAGCTTGCGGGCCTGCGCGCGAGCCTTCGACTTATCGCCGACAGCCTCCATCGCCTCCGGCGAAGGCCCAATGAAAATCACGTCTGCAGCCGCGCACTTTCGAGCGAACTCCGGATTCTCGGCAAGAAACCCGTAACCAGGATGGATGGCATCTGACTTGAAGGCCTTGGCCGCATCGATGACCTCGTCCATCGCGAGGTAGTTGGAAAGGAGCTTTGCTTCACGGCGGCGCATGTGAGGCATGCCGTCGTCATCCTCGGTGTAAACCGCAGACGTTTCCAGCCCCATTTCCTCGGCTGTGCGAAACACGCGGCACGCGATCTCACCGCGATTCGCTACCAGGAGCTTCTTGATTTGCTTCATGGACTCGATTAGTTTTACCTGCTGACTCAAGGTAGGGCCGAAGCAGCGGAGGTTATTGGGATTCGTCGTGGCTGACGTATCTTTTGGGCATACCTTCTACGTCCAGGATGGTTTTCGCTTCTCGAGGAAGGCACTGACTCCTTCCTGGCCCTCGGGCGAGACTCGAAGGCGCGCGATGGCCTCAGCGGACACCTCCAATGCGTCTTTCGGAGAAACGTCGAGAAGTGTGCGCATCAAAGACTTCGCCTCGCGAACCGCTTGCGGGCCGGCCCGCATCAGTGATTCGACGAGCTTCGAAACGGCCGCATCCATCTGGCCGAGAGGCACGACCTCGTGAGCCAATCCGATTCCCCTCGCGGTCTCGGCATCGATGATCTCTGCGGACAAGAAGTAACGCCGCGCGGCGCTAACTCCTATTTTTCTCAATGCGAAGGACGAGATCACGGCCGGGGCCAGACCGAGCTTCACCTCGCTGAAGCAAAACCTGGCCTCGGTGTCGGCCACGACGATGTCGCAGACGCTTGCGAGTCCGACCCCACCTCCGTACGCTGCCCCCTGGACCCTTCCGATGACCGCGCACGGGCACTCGTCGATCGCCCTAAACATTTCGGCAAGCTTTCGAGCGTCATCCAGATTCTGCTGCTCCGTGTAGCCGATCGACCGCCGCATCCAATTGAGGTCGCCTCCGGCACAGAAAACCTTGCCCTCTCCGGCCAGCACGACCGCTCTCGCGTCGACGGTACGAAACGCCTCGGTTAACTCTGTGATAAGCATGTCGTCGAAAGCATTGCGGACATCCGGCCGGTTGAGGGAAATGTGGGCGACTCCATCGGATTGAGAGACTAGCAGGGAACTCATAAGTACGGTTCTACCCGACCTGCCCTAAGGTATCCTCAAAGGGTGTCCTCCCCCATACGCAACATCGGCATCATTGCGCATGTTGACCACGGCAAAACGACCTTAGTCGATGCCATTTTCCGCCAAGCAGGCACTTTCCGCGAGAACCAGCACATGCGGGAAAGGATTATGGACAGCAACGAGCTGGAGCGCGAGAAAGGAATAACCATTCTGTCAAAGGTCGCGAGCGTTCGTTACCGTGACTACAAAATCAACATCGTCGACACTCCGGGGCATGCGGACTTTGGTGGCGAGGTCGAGCGGGTCCTGTCCATGGTCGACGGGGTTCTATTGGTGGTCGATGCGTGTGAAGGGCCGATGCCTCAGACTCGTTTTGTCCTGAAGAAGGCCTTTCAACATGGACTAAAGCCGATCGTATGCATCAACAAAGTCGACAGGGAGGGAGCTACTCCGCTTCACGCCTACGACAAGACACTCGACCTATTTATAGACTTGGGCGCAAGCGAAGCCGACTTGTTTTTCCCCCATCTCTTCACATCGGGCGCAGCCGGCTTTGCGAGGGTCTCGCCCGACGGCGGCGAGCAGGACATGCGCGAGCTTTTCGAAATGATCATCAATGCCGTGCCTCCGCCATCGCGCCGCGACGGCCCGCTCCTGATGCAAATAAACAATTTGGATTATTCCGATTATATGGGCCGCATGTTTGGCGGCAAGGTATTGCAGGGGCAGCTCAGGGTCGGCGACAGGCTCAATCTCCTTCGCGAAGATAAATCGACCGGATTCAATGTAACGAAGCTCTGGATATACGAAGGCATCCAACTCGCCGAAACTGATCGGGTCGAGACCGGCGAGATCGGTATGATGTCGGGTCTCGACGACGTCCTGATCAGCGACACGATCGCCGACCCATCGATCACCGAACCACTTTCGGTAATCGCGATCGAGCCGCCCACGCTCACGATGAGCTTCTTCGCCAACCAATCGCCGCTTGCCGGCAAGGACGGCGGGAAGTTCCTGACCATCCAAAAAATCCGCGAGCGGTTGGAAAAGGAAGCGAAAGTAAGCGTCGCCCTCAAAATTGATACCGAAGCGCCGGCTGAGACCGTCAAGGTCTTCGCTCGTGGAGAGCTCCAGCTGGCAATCCTTATCGAGACCATGCGAAGGGAGGGCTACGAAACGGCGATCAGCCGTCCGAAAGTCATCATGAAAACGGACTCACAAGGCAAGACTCTTGAGCCGATCGAGAGAATTACCCTTGAATTTCCTGAAGAGCACATGGGGCCGGTCATGGAAGAGCTCAGCCGAAGGAAGGGCGAAATGAAAGACATGGTCAAGGACGAGCGAGGAATTATGCAACTCGAATACGTTATTCCGACTCGCGGGCTTATTGGTTTTCGCTCCAACTACTTAACGCTTACGCGAGGTTTTGGCGTTGTTTCCCAATTATTCGAAGGATACGAGCAGCACAAGGGCGAAGTCACTTCGCGGCCTAAAGGTGCCCTTATTTCCAAAGAATCCGGAAAAATCACAAGATACGCTTATGAGGATGTGCAGGAGCGCGGCCAAATGTTTTATCCCGCCGGCACCGAGGTCTATCCGGGAATGATTATCGGCGAATGCTCGCGCGATGAGGACATGGTCGTCAACATCACCAAAGCTAAGCAAATGACCAACATGCGTGCAGCGTCGGCTGACGCGACCGTCGTACTCGACCAACACCGTGATTTTTCGTTGGAACAAGCTCTCGCTTGGCTCCGCGACGACGAGTTGCTCGAGGTGACCCCGAAGATGCTCAGGTTCCGAAAGGCCGTACTCGACCACGGCGAACGCCGCGTTGCAGCAAGGCGCGCCGAAACGATCGCGTAGAGCGCGAAAGAGCACGTGATAACGGACCGAACACCCTTGGAAACGCTCGAACGAGTGTTCGGCTACAAATCATTCCGCCATCCCCAACAAGAAATCATCGAGGGCCTGATTGAAGGCAACGACGCTTTCGTCTTGATGCCGACTGGTGGCGGGAAGTCACTTTGCTACCAGCTCCCGGCGCTTCATCGAAAGGGCGTCGGAATCGTCGTGTCGCCTCTTATTTCGCTGATGAAAGACCAGGTGGATGCGCTTCGCGCAAACGGCGTTCGCGCCGTGGCTTATAATTCGGCTCTTTCGCAATCCGAATCCCGCGAGGTTCTCACAGCCATGACTTCCGGGAAGTTGGAGTTGCTTTATGTCGCTCCCGAGAGGCTCATGCAAGGAGCGTTCCTTCAAAAGCTCGACTATGTTGACATCGCGCTTTTCGCCATCGACGAGGCGCACTGCATTTCGCATTGGGGTCACGACTTCCGGCCGGAATATGTGACGCTCGGTAAATTACGCGAACGATTCCCGAAGGTCCCGTTAATTGCGCTGACCGCAACGGCCGAACCGCGTACGCGAATCGATATCGTCGAGCGGCTGCATTTATCCGAGGCGCGGTCATATATCTCCAGTTTCGACCGGCCGAATATTCGATATACAGTTCTTCAAAAAACGAATGCCGCAGAGCAGTTGGCGAAATACGTCGGCGCCGGAAATGGCCTTGCTGGTATTGTCTATTGCAGCACAAGAAAACGCGTCGAAGATGTCGCCGGGATGCTGCGTCGAGCCGGGATTTCTGCCGAAGCGTATCATGCCGGGATGCCCGACCGAGACAGAAAGAACGTTCAAGAGGGATTTCTGCGAGAGGACGTCGACGTAATCGTGGCGACGGTTGCGTTCGGGATGGGTATCGACAAGCCGAACGTTCGGTTCGTCGTGCATTACGACGTTCCAAAACATATCGAGGGCTATTATCAAGAGACGGGCCGCGCCGGCCGGGATGGTTTGCCTTCGGACGCCATTTTGCTCTTCTCAGTTGGCGATTATATAACCGCAAAAAGGCTTGTAGAAACGGGAGAGAACCGCGACAGAAACGCCATCGAGATCAAAAAGCTCGAAGCCATGAAACGGTTTGCAGAGGGCTTTTCTTGCAGACGGAAGCAGCTACTCGCATATTTCGGCGAGGAACACTCCGGCAATTGCGGCAACTGCGATACCTGTCTCAATCCGAGGGAGCGATATGACGCTACCGAAGACGTCAAAACAATCCTAATGTGCGTGTATGAGACAAAACAGCGGTATGGGGCCAGGCTAGTCGTCGATGTTCTCGTCGGCGCCGATACCGAGAAAATTCGCTCGGCCGGCTTCGACCTTTTGCCCAGTCACGGAAAGGGCGCGGGCCAGGATTCCGCCTACTGGGATGCCGTAATAAACCAGCTATTGGACCTCGGCTATCTTAGGAAGGAGAACGAAAAGTATCCCATCCTCAAGCTCACCGCGCTCACGAAGGATGTGCTACGAGGCGGTAACACGGTGAGCCTCGTCCGTCCGGCTGCGCCGAAGCCTAAGCGGAGGCGTCAAAGGCTGAGGAGCATCGCCCGGCCGGCTGACCGGGCTCTTTTCGAAAAGCTTAGGGCACTCAGGAAGCGGATCGCCGATGAGGAAGGCGTGCCACCGTATATCGTGTTCGGCGACGCGACGCTCAATGAAATCGCCGCCCGCAAACCTAAAGACCGTGGCGCACTCGGAGCGATCAGCGGCGTAGGAACGCATAAGCTCCAAAAATACGGGGAACGATTTCTGAATCTGATCAGTCAAGAGTGAACTAGAATGCTAGACTCACCATCCGAAATGCGCCTGTTCGGGAAAGTCGATCTGCAAAGCGTCACGAGCCACGTACCGTGGCCCGTCCGGCTGTACGCGCTACTCGGGCTGATGGACTTCTTTTTTACACTTCTCGCGTTTCAGTACGGTTTCCAAGAGGGCAACCCGATCTTGGCCTGGTACCAGGAGCAAGGGGTCTTCGAGGTCGTGAAGGTTGGAACGACCATCGCCATCGTCATTCTGGGCTTCTTGCTGTGGAAGCTGCGCCTGGTGAGGGCCATTATCTGCGCCGCGGACATCGGAATGTTCGCCCTGTTCTGCTGGCATCTCTTCTTTTGGGTCGGCTTCCTCAATAAAGGCTGAACGATTACGGCGTGACGAGCCATTCACTTAGCCGTTAGTACTCATGTAACAAACCCCGTAAGCGGGGAGGAGGAATTCGATGAAGTTTCGCAGACATTTCGAGGGCTCGATCGCGCTGGCGGCCTTATGCGCGAGCGTCGTTGGCGTTTCAGACGAGTGGTACCCGCTGCCCAGAGCCAAGGAAAGGGCCAGCCCTGAATACACGGAGACGATCCGCAAGACCGCGACAATGGTCGGCAACCCAGAAGCTCAGCGGCTGGCCAATGCACGCGGGCTGAACATTCTGAACGTCACATGGGAGGACACGGGCCGTTTCAAGAACTCGGCCGTCGGCCCGAACATCAGCGACATGACGATCCAGGTCGATGTCGAGAACCCGCTGACGCGACAATTCGAGGTCACCTGCATGCCGGTCATCCGCTACCCGAATTATTCGGACCTTACTTGCGACTTCGACCCGCGTGGCTTTACGCTGCTCGTCGGAAACGAGAAGGGGAGGCCTCTCAAACGGGTGATTTTGTATCAGTTTTTGGAGAATCCCACTGCATATCTGGCAGAACCGAGCTCCTGGCGAGGCCGTGGACGGAGCCTTGCTGCCCCACGGGACACCCACGCTCTCGTGAGCGCCCAGGCGTGCTTCTTGCCGATCCCGAAGAGCGGCAAGGCAACTTTCAACCCGGTGCTGTTCAACTACCAGAGCGTCTCAGGCGACCCGGCCGTTCTCACGATCCTTTGCACCCGCGAAGGGACGAGCACCACGATCATCGACAACAAGCGCGACCCATTCTCGACCGGGTCGGTCTGGGGCCAGCGGCTATTCCATAACGCGAACGGCGAGCGCGCGAGCCTTACCGGCGAGCGGTTGAGCGACTTCATTTCCAAGGGCCTCGGTTCCGGCAAGGGCCCTGGCCTCAGCATGGTCTTGCTGGTCCAGGTTCCGCTCAAACAGAAGCACCCGATGCGTGGTGGCGGCGGATTCGGTGGCGGGGGAAACTACGAGCTCTCAGCGCCGTCTACAAAATCCGATGCTAAGGTGGGCCGAAGCGACGTCGAAGCGGCCGTGATCGGCCACGGCGAGGTCGAGGGCCCGTTCACCGAGATCGACAATCTCGCGATCGAGCGCCACCCGAATTTCCCCGTTCGCGTGACGGTTCAGTTTTATAAGGCCACTTCGAATGGAGTGGTTTCCGAGGCCGACATGACCACCATCAAGAAAGAAATCGAGCAGGTCTACAGCCTAAGCGACTACGTCGGCAGCCTCGTCACCCAGGGCGAGACTGGACGCCCGACCGAGTACGTCGGCATGAAAGTCCAGCCGCCCGGATGGTGGGACGAGTTCTGGCTGCGCCATCAGCAAAACACCGGCGATTCTCGCGAGGAAGCGCTCGCCAAGCTCATGAAGCTCCTAGGAAAGAACTACATGCAACGGCCCATTTGCGAGCTATACCTCCGAGACTGCTTGCGAAAGTAGGCACCGTTCCGCTCACCGGGTGAGGGCAAGGATTCCCCATCGCCCGCCATCTACATCCTAAAGACAGGCCATTTCGTCTCCGGAATCGGCGCGTAGAGCGATGCGGAGATCGACAAGCCGATTGCCGTGCGGGTCTCGGTTGGCAGAATAATGCCGTCATCCCACAGCCGCGCCGTCGCGAAGTAGGGGGAACCTTCCCGCTCGTACTGTTCGCGCACGGGGTCGCCGATTGCGGCCTTCTCTTTATCGGAAACCGGGCCCTTCATCTCCTTGATCGTGATCAAGACCTGCGCCGCCTGCTCGGCCCCCATCACCGAGATCCGCGAGTTTGGCCAGGTGAACAGGAACCTCGGCCCGTAAGCCCGGCCGCACATCGCGTAGTTGCCCGCGCCGTGCGAGCCCCCGATGATCACGGTGAACTTCGGCGCCTTCGTGGCGGAAACCGCCTGCACGATCTTCGCGCCGTCCTTCGTGATTCCGCCCTCCTCGTACCGCTTACCGACCATGAAGCCGGTGATGTTCTGCAGGAAGACCAGCGGCACCCTCCTTTGCGAACAAAGCTCGATAAAATGCGCCCCCTTGATCGCGCTTTCGCTGAATAAAACCCCGTTGTTCGCGAGAATCCCCACGGGGTAGCCCATCCAACGCGCGAACCCGGTCACGAGCGTAGAGCCGTATTCCTTCTTGAACTCGTGGAAGCGCGAGCCGTCCACCAGCCGCGCGATCACGTCGCGGACGTCGTACTGCTGCTTCGGGTCGGTGGGCACGATGCCGGCGATCTCATCGGCCGGCCACAGGGGTTCCTCCACGTCGAGCGCGTCCAATTGCGTCTGCGGACGATAGCCCAGGTTCGCCACGATGTCGCGGCAGATCGAGAGCCCGTGCTCGTCGTTCTCGGCGAGGTGGTCCGTCACGCCGCTCACCCTCGAGTGCATCGCGCCGCCTCCCAGATCTTCCGCGCTCACTTCTTCGCCGGTTGCGGCCTTCACCAGAGGCGGCCCTGCCAGATAAATCGTGCCGGTGGCCTTCACGATGATGTTCTCGTCGCTCATAGCCGGCACGTAGGCGCCGCCCGCGGTGCACATCCCCATCACTACCGCGATCTGCGGAATGCCCTGCGCGCTCATCACGGCCTGGTTATAGAAAATCCGTCCGAAGTGCTCCTTGTCGGGGAAGACCTCGCTCTGCATCGGCAGGAACACGCCGCCCGAATCCACCAAATAGATAATCGGCAGCCGGTTCTCCAGCGCGATCTCCTGGGCGCGGAGGTGTTTCTTGATCGTCAGCGGGTAGTACGTGCCGCCCTTCACGGTGGCGTCGTTCGCAACGATGACGCACGGCCGTCCCGAGATGCAGCCGAGGCCGGCGACAACGCCTGCGCTCGGCACCTCGTCGTCGTAGATCCCCCAC
>JACDEQ010000163.1:0-4440 GCA_013816225.1 Armatimonadota bacterium
CTACCGGCGCCTCGAACCTGCCTTTGAGGGGAACCGGCTCGGCTTGGGTGTCGGATTCGGAGACCGTAATGCGATCGATGGGCACGTGGGTGTCCGCCGATAGCCCGGTCATCTCCAGGGCCAAGACGCCGTTTGGCGCGAGGTCCTTGTCGGCGCTGAACCGAAACTGTTGGAGTCCGCCCTCGGGGCTCACTCCGGCGAGGACCTTGCCTTGGGAACGGATTTCGAGGGTCTGCCCTTCCGAGCGGAAGTTGCGGAACGAGATGGTGAGAATCGAGTTCTTCTCTCGGCTCACGGGGACGCGCAACACCGCGCCGTTCTTGGCGAGCCGAACGCCTTCCGCAGCGGGTCCCCATCCGCCGAGGAGATACTCGGTGTCCCACTTCGTGCCCAAGTCGATCGTGTAGCTGGCGGGCAGTTCGCCGACCCAGCGGGAAGTATCCGCGGCGGCGGGCAACCCTGAGGCAAAGCCGAAAAGCCGTTGATAGACCGCCGTATTGCCCTGCGGATCGGCCATCTTCCCGAAATCGTAGGCAACCACGACTCCGCCTGCCTCCACCCATTCGGAAAGTTCTTGCAGGGTCTCGGCTTTCCAAACCGTGCCCTCGAAAACGATTGCGACACGATATGGCTTGAGCGCGCCTGCGATTACGGCGGATTCTTCCAGGACGTCGAAATCGGCGTAGTCGCGCAGTTCCACCATGGCTCGGTAGGTGAGCGGCGGGGCGGGTTGGGGCGGCGCGAGGAGGTGCGAACTGGTGGGGTGCAATACAGCGACGTCGACGGCGGGGCTGCCGACCAGCAAGTTGGCGGCGAGGGCATCGAGTTCGGATGCGTTCGCTCGGTAGAGACTGGGCCAACCGACGTAGCCCCGCGATCCGAGGGCCAGCGCTTCGAAGAACTGTTGGCCAAAATCGCCGGTCTTGAGCGTAGATGCTTGAGTCCAGATCGGGAGGGTTAGTGCCCGCGCCGCGCCGCGAATTCTGCCGAGCGACATCGCCCAGTTGTTCGCAAAGTCGAAGTAGCCCACGTTGGACACCATCAGCGCGTCGGCGTTGACCTTGACGGCCTCGGCCACACGATAGATGTCCAACCCCAAGCCAGGATGATCATCGGGTGGACCAATCGGCACCACGATCAGCGACTCTTTGAAGATGTTGCGGCCAATGTCGCCGAGACTCCGAACGAGGGCCGGTATGGCTGCCCGATACCAGTCCATGAACTCCAAACGCGCGGGGTATGGATACGACGGCCCAAGCGGAATCGGGGCCTGTTTCGGATCGGCAGGCTCCACGCCCCAGTTTTTGTAAGCAGACTCGACGGAGCCGTATTCCGCAACCAGGTTCTTCTGCCAAGAGGCCTTCGCAAAGTCGTCGCCGCACCAGTATCCGGAAGCCGGTGGTTCGACCTTCAGCTGCTCTTTCCATCTCACAGCGTATGTTTCGGACAGCTTGGCAAGCCCGGTAAACATGGATGCGTCTCCGTACTCGCCGTACACTCCCAGCGAAACGAAGCCGGGGTTAGGAAACCTCCTGTTCATTGCGCCATATCGGTTAGCGGTCCATCGGACCCGCTCAGGATTCCACGGCGACCAAGCGGGTACACGCTCGCCCGTGGACACGTCGATGCTGCCGTCTCCCACGGCGAGACCGTTCTCAAACGGCAGGAATGTCGTAAATACGCTGACCGCCCATCCGCCTCCAGCCTGGGCAATCGCGGCGCGCTGCGCGGCCTAGTTCGACTGATCGTATATGCCTGACCCCGCGTCCGGGGGGGTTAGCTTGTCCGTTTCGGACACGAAAAGATCGACGCCGCTCGCCACCAAGAAGCCAAGGGATTCCGCCGGCGGGACGAAGCTTGCCAATCTTAGGGATTGGCCCTCTTCGCGATTGAATGCCGCGGACGACGCAAGAATAGGCACCAGCCGAGAAAGGTCTTCTGAGCCCGTTTGCGCATGGCCGAGCGCAAATGCCGCCACCGCAGGAATCAAGCAAAGCATCTGTCTAAGAGAGACTGGGCGAACGCGGGCGACGTGTCATGCGCGTTCGATCTCGGAGAGAACCTTCTCCAACTCGACGTTGCCTGGGCCGGCAGCCTCACGCAACTGCTTGGCCAGCCGCGAGGCCTCGTCTCTTCGGCCGGTTTGCTTTGCCGCCATCGCGAGGTTAAGGGCGATAGGCAGGGATGTCGGGCGGGCGCGAAGCACCATTGCGAGCATATTGTAGGCGTCTTCGGCCTTATCCTGGCCAACAAGGGACCCGGCCAACTCTCCGTAGGCGGGCTCGCATCCGGGGAAGATTTCGATAACTTTCCGCGCGGCGGCCTCCGCATCTTCGAACCGCTGAGCGCGGTTATACAGCGTGCTTAGCAGCGCCCAGAGCTTCCAGTAGTCCTGCATCCAGACTTTCATGGGCTCGAGCTCGTCGATGGCGAGCTTGAACTCTTCCTTTTCCATGAATTCCTGGGCGCGCTGCAGAGCTTCGATTCGTTTCGGCTGCTCGAGTTCATAGAGCCAGGCCTGCGTGTTCGCCTTGGTGTCTTGGTCGATCTCACCTGCGAGGATTGTCTTCAGAACGTCCGGAATCTCGTGTTCCCTTCCGGCCTTCCCGAGGGTTTGAGCGTACTCGAGGAGCAGGCCGACATCTTGAGGGGTTTCTTCGAGGCAATCCTCATAGAAATCCATCGCCCGGTCAAATTCCCCTTTACGCACGAGGAAGGGCGCGTAGTATCGCTTCACCATCAGGCTGTTTTCGGTCTTCTCCAAGCCCTCGTCGAATGCCTTTTCAGCGTCGGCCTGGCGCTCAGCCTGAAGCAGCGACATGCCGTACTTGGCCCAAGCAACGGGCGAGTTGGGATTCTGGTCGATGACCGCTTTCCACATTGCAGGGACTTCGTGGCCGCGCCCCGTGGCGCTCATCAAACCGGCAAGGAAGTCCATGGTCGGCTTGTCGGGGCCTTCCAGATCGAGTGCCTTCTTGAACGAGCGCTCGGCGTTGGCGACCATGTTGAGCTGCTGCTGCACGAGGCCGAGGCGTGTGAAAAGCGCAGGCTCGAGGTCGGGAACGTCCACGTCCTCGCCGGCGGACTTCTTCGTCAGCGTCTTGGCCCGCTCTTCATCCAGGACTCGGATCGCCTTCTCGTACGTGTCGGCCGCCTCGTTCAGCCTTCCCGACCCTTGGTAAATGCCCGCCGTGGCATAGTAGCCGCGCCAGTCAAAGGGAATCATTTCCAGGAGCTTCTTGAGCTTGCTCTCGACGACTTCGAAGGTGCCGACCCCGTTTTGTGCGCAGAGCTGGCTTAGCTGGAGAACCGCCTCGTATGGGCCGAGGAAGTCGTTGTCTCGCTCCACTGCGCTCAAAAGCTCGTCGAATGCCGCCGATAAGTCGAAGTTCTTCGAAACCTGGCTGCCTGCCTGGCCGATATATGAAATCGCGTCGAATCCCAGCAGGAAGTCGTAGAACGCCTGCGGATCGTCGGTGCCGAACTCCATTTTTTCGGCGAACTCGGGCAGGAGGGTTATCTCGACGCCCTTGGCGAGTTCGGATACCATCCAACGCACCGTATCGAATATTTCGGGAACGCCGAAGGTTTTCGTAGACGTGCTGGAGCCGATGACCCCGGGCTTAGAGAAACGGAGCGTTAACTCGTACTTGTCTTCAACTCGTTCGATCGAGCCGTCGACGACCACATCGGCTCCCGACTGCTCTTGGACCTGCTTGATAAAGTCGTCGGAATTGAGTTCTTCGGTTAGGTTGACGAAAGCCGCTTCCGGCTCAGCGGGCGTACCCACCTGGGCGACGTAGCTCACGAAGTTCGTGCCGACCTCGGGCTGGACCTTCAGCGCCTCGGAGAGGAACTGGCAGAGCTGTCGCCCGAGAGCGGGTCGCACAGGTTCGGCGACGTTGAAGGGTAAGAAGGCGATGTTCGGCATAGTAATAGATCACCCGGGCGAGTTGGCATTTTAGCTGATTCGAGGCCGGCTCTGTAGTCCTTATCGGGTCGACTGCGGAGCGGTAAAGGCGAAGGGGCCCACCGGCAGGCTCTACATCCACTGCGGCCCCACCGCCAGCCGCTGCCATCATGCGCTTCCAGCCGCGCTTATTTTCCGGGCGGGCGATAAGCGATCTTCGAAGCCTTCTCAAGGGCGGCGAGTGTCTCTTCGACGGTGAGCAGAACGGTCGTGTGGATGGAGTTCAGGGCTCCGCCGGCGCCAAGGGCGATCGCCGTGGCCGCCATCGAGACGTTATCCGGCGCCTCCCATAGGTTGTAGCCATCGTGATCGCCGAAGGCGTACCAGAAGCCATGCAGCTTTCCGCCGACCGATTCGACGTACTCTTTGGCCGCTGCGCGGCGATCCTCGGGATTCTTGACCAACCTTGCCCAGGTCTCGGGCGTGTAACTGAACCGTGTGAGATACATCGGCATCGATTCTCTTCCTCC
>JACDEQ010000163.1:4450-5344 GCA_013816225.1 Armatimonadota bacterium
CCGGCGACGGTTGCGCCTCTCCCAGAGGACGAGGGTTCCGTCCGTGCGGATCGCCACAGTCCTCCTGTAAATCATCGCTGACAAGTTGAAGTTGTAGACCGTGGTCGCGATACCGATTTCATCTGTAAGCTTCTCCTTAAAGCTGTACGCCGCCCCGCCGATTCGGGATCAGTCGGCCAGAATCCACTTCACTTGATCGACGCGCACGAACCACGGGTAAGTGAATACCGGCCCCTGCGCCTTATAGCTCACCCTCGATCGCAGTTCGAGGTTCGGGCCGATAAATCGCTCCGCGTAGAACGTTACGACGATTGTGGTCCTCCAGTCGGACGTCGTCGCCGTGCTCGTGTTCAGCGTCTCGTAGGCTTGCGAGTCGAAGTTGTAGAGCGCAATCCTCTGCTCGATATTCGACACGCTGCAATGCGCCTCCACCGAAAACTCGAGCCTCGATGGCGTGGCGTTGGGCGAGGTCGCATTCACAATCAACTGAATCGGCGGTTCTTGCGAGGAAAAGACCACACCCGGCCTCATGACAAGCCGATCGTCGTCGCTCGAGAGCAGGCTATTCAGGTTCCCGCTGATGACCGAGCCGCGGAACAAGGTAAATGACGACGGCGCGGCCGTGGCCCCTTGGACATACTTGATCGTTGTGTAGTCGTCGCCGGTTCCCGCGCCGTAGGAGGTGCCCGTGACGTAAACGTTCCCCGCTGCGTCCACGGCCAGCGCCGAGGCACCGTCGCTGCTGTTTCCTGGGCCGTTATAGCGAGCGACCCACAACTGGTTGCCGTTGGAATCGTACTTGATCGTTGCGTAGTCATTGGGGAAGCCTCCCGCACCGTTGGAGAAGCCCGTGACGTAAACGTTCCCCGCCGCGTCCACGGCCAGCGCGTATGC
>JACDEQ010000164.1:0-1820 GCA_013816225.1 Armatimonadota bacterium
CCTTGGATGATACTCAGGGCATCCAGGCCGCATTGGAGTCGGTCGGAATGGATCCAAAGCCGGTCGACCCAGACTCAGCTGCGGACGACCACGGGAATGCAACCGCCGTCCCGGTCGGGGAGCAGTGGCTGATGGGCCTTTCCGGCGCTCTTGCCTTTGGAGCGGAGATCTTCGCCTGGTCGACAGGTCGGGAGACTTCCTGGCCGGTCATCGGCGCCGCCCTCCTTTCTATCGTCCTCGGTGGAAGGGCAACCATACGTAAAGGCATCGTCTCTCTAAGAACCTTCACCCTGAACATTAACTTCCTCATGACCGTCGCCATCATCGGCGCGGTGTCCATCGGCGAATGGCCCGAGGCAGCGATGGTGACGTTTCTTTTTGGCGTGGCCGAGATGATCGAGGCGTTCTCCCTTGATCGCGCCCGGCATGCCATTCGCTCGCTGATGGAGATGTCGCCGGAGAACGCGCTCGTCCGAACCCATAGCGGGGAATGGAAGGAAGTCGCCGCTTCCGAGGTCCAAGTTGGCCGGCTCGTTCGCGTTAGACCCGGGGAGCGAGTGGCCCTCGATGGCATCGTGGTTTCCGGCTCTTCGACTATCAACCAAGCTGCTATCACCGGCGAAAGCATGCCGGTGAGCAAGGAGACGGGTGACACTGTATTTGCAGGAACGGTCAACGAGAAGGGGTCGTTTGAGTTCGAAGTGACCGCCAACACGGGCAAGACGACCCTCGCTCGCATCATTCGCGCCGTACAACAGGCCCAGGGCCAAAGGGCGACGATTCAGCGTTTCGTCGATCGCTTCGCTCTCTACTACACTCCAATTGTCGTCATTTTTGCCATCCTGGTCGCTTCCCTCCCGTCGCTCTTTTTCGCGCAGCCGTTCCAGCCGTGGCTGTACAAGTCGCTCGTGCTGCTCGTCATAGCATGCCCGTGCGCGCTCGTGATATCGACACCTGTAACCGTGGTAAGCGGTCTTGCCTCGGCGGCAAGGAATGGCATTTTGGTCAAGGGCGGTGCCTACATGGAGGAAGGCAACAGGTTGCGAATCCTCGCCCTCGACAAGACCGGCACGCTCACGCACGGCGCGCCCAATGTCACCGACGTGGTGCCCCTCGATTCGAGCTCGCCCGAGGAGATACTGCGACTGGCGGCCGCCGTGGACGCCCCCTCCGAGCATCCTGTGGCGTCCGCCATCGTTCGGCAGCACATGGGAAGCGGCCAGGAACTGATGGCGGTGGAGGATTTCCAGTCCATCACGGGGCGTGGCGCCAAGGGGAAAGTGGCCGGCAAGCTCTACTTCGTAGGCAACCATCGCCTGGCCCATGAAGAGGGCTATTGCAGTCCTGCGGTTGAAAAGCTGTTAGAGCGCTTGGAGGCCGAAGGCAAGACTGTTGTCATCCTCGGAGACGAAGATCGCGCCCTTGGCGTTATCGCCGTGGCAGATACCCTTCGCGACACCAGCATCGAAGCGGTCAAGGACCTCCACGAGCTCGGAGTCAAGACGCTGATGCTCACCGGCGACAACGAGCTCACGGCCAATGCCATCGCCGTCCAGGTCGGCATCGACGACGCTCGCGGCGACCTTCTGCCGGAGGATAAGCTGATAATTATCCAGGACCTCACCAAGGCACAGATGCACGTTGGCATGGTCGGCGACGGCATCAACGACGCTCCTGCACTCGCCGCGGCCGACATCGGTTTCGCCATGGGTGCCGCGGGGACAGACACTGCGATAGAGACCGCTGATGTGGCGCTCATGCAGGATGACCTACGGCAGATTCCCGAGTTCATTCGCCTCAGCCGCAAAGCTGCCTCCGTG
>JACDEQ010000164.1:1830-5311 GCA_013816225.1 Armatimonadota bacterium
ACAGAACATCGCCTTCGCGATAGGTGTGAAGGCAATTTTCTTCATCCTCGCCTTCCTTGGCCTTGCAACCTTATGGATGGCTGTGTTTGCGGACATGGGTGCGAGCTTACTGGTGGTCGCTAATGGCCTTCGTTTGTTGAAGAAACGGAAAACGCGCGATTGACATCTCCACTTTGGACTTACTGGCGGCTTTTGCGTACAACGGTGGGAACGATGAATGCATTATGTGAAAAGTCTCAAGACTGTGTCTTCGCACAGCCCGGGCCAAACGAGATGGACCTGCTGACAAAGCTGTTCAAGGGGTTTGGCGGAGTTGGGAACGGGGATGGCATCCAGACGAATAGCTGGTTGCAGGTGTCAAATGACAGTTAACGCCGCAGTCAATGTTCACCGCTCTCGGTTCTACAAGCCGTTGGTGGTCAAGATAGCCGCTCTGCTAGGCGCTCTCATTATCATTGTCGTCATGGCCTGGCAAGCCATCGCCCTGGCTGGGACTCCTAATCCCACCGCTGGACGGCTCAGTCCTGGCGCCACGTCGTTAAGCGCCGCACTGCTGGTATTCCGCGAGGGTCTGGAGGCGATTCTTGTCCTTGCCGCGGTCACCGCCGGCATCGTCCGCAATAAGCGCGAGCAATGGCGAGCCATCGTGATCGGCGCCGGTACTGCCTTCGCCGCGACCATCGCCACCTGGTTCATCGTCGTCGCCATTATCTCCTCAATCAATGCGCCCGCGCTGGCCGTCCAAGCCGGCACGGGCTTGCTCGCCATTATCGTGCTCCTGGTAGTGATGAACTGGTTCTTCCACAAGGTCTACTGGACGGGCTGGATCTGCCATCACTGCAATCGTCGCAAGGCACTTGCCGCGGCCTCGACCACCGCTGCCAAAGCCTTCTTCGGATTCGTCCTTCTGGGCTTCACCGCTATCTACCGCGAGGGTTTCGAGATCGTGCTCTTTCTTCAGGACCTGCGGCTCAAGGCGGGCAGCGGTATCGTGCTGAGCGGCGCCTTTCTAGGATTTCTTCTGACGATGATCGTGGCCGGCTTGACGTTCCTCGCCCACCAGAAGCTGCCGTACAAGAAGATGCTGGTGCTGACGGGCGTGATGCTGAGCGTGGTCCTGTTCGTTATGGTCGGGGAGCAGGCACAGGAGATGCAGCTGGCAAGCTGGCTCTCGACCCATGAACTGAATCTCGCCATCCCGGACTGGATCGGCACCTGGTTCGCGGTTTTTCCGAATGTTGAGGGACTCGCGGCGCAGGCCCTGGCGGTGCTTCTCGTTTTCGGCTCCTACGCCTTCATCCGGTTGCGGGCGAGAGCGGCGAGATGCGTTTTGTGATTCGCCTCTTGACTTGCAACTGGATTCACGCCTTCGCATTTGCAGACCTTGCGCCGGGCCGGTGTTCGCGCAACGGCAAGACGGAACAAGTGGATCAACTGCTCACGATAGGCGGCACGCGCATCAAGTTTCAGTTCGGGCCGACGAGCGCGGGAGTCGAGGCCTTCTCGCCTCCCGATCTGCCCGGGGCGTGCGCCCGCGGATCGGAAAGCTGGCCTCGACCCTGATTCGAGGGCCCAGGCAAAAGATCACGGTCACCGCGGCAACCCAGTTCACCAGCGTAGGGCTTGTCGGAACGCAGTCGACCACTTGCTGGGCGACGGCCTGAGACTCCTTCGGCACGCGGATCAATTTACAGGTGTCCTGCGGACCGCCTTAGAACCGAGCTCCGAACAGATAGCCGAGTGTCTTGCCGCCGATGAGATAGAAACCCACGATGTATCGGTCCAACCCGTAGGTGGCGAACGGGTGGGCGTTATGCCCATCCCACTGCAGGCCAAGCGAGATGTGGCTCGGCATCTCCAATTTGGTACCCGCCACGGGGTGCGCGTGGTCCTCGTTCGAGCGCAGCCCGATGCCGCCGAAAACGTTGAGGTTCCCCGCTTCCGTCCTAAAGTTCTTCTCGAGCCGACCCGTCCAGCCGGGATTGCCGGTGCCGACGCCTTGCACGCCGACGCTGATGTGGGCGCTCGGCCTCATCGCGGTCTCTCGAACCACCTGGTATGAGCCAAGGAACCGAAAGGCGTTCTGCTTAAACAGGTGGGCGATCCCGAGCTTTAGATCGGGAGTCGCGTCGTACCAAAGGAACGTCTCAGCCTCGGTGATGGAACCGGGCGCGTAGACGACGTTGAGGAGCCATTTTCCTTTCGCAGCCGAACTGGCCGCATACCCGCCTGCGGGTCACAAGGGTCACGGCGCGGCGCCGCCCTGCCCCTGCCCAAATGCGAGCAGGGGCAGCAACGCCATGATGGCAAAGGGCAGCTTCATCAGCCTCGAACCACTGCTTGTCTTTATCCACTCGGCGCCCGGGCAAGGCGGTCGGTTGCTCATTGCTTTCCTCTCGGTGCGCTGCGGGAGAGCCTGCCCTCCTGCGCACAACCTACTTGCCGACGTACTTCTTGGGGTCGGAGATGAACTCGGCCTTCTCCGCGTCGTTACAGAAAACGTAAGTCTTTCCGCCGTAGTCGAGGACCGCCTTGACCTCCTCCTCGGCGGGCGTCTTACCATCCTTGATCATGCACACGGCGCACACGCCCTTGTCGCCGACCTTCTTGCCGCCCTGGTCGTAGCTCATGGCAACGGGGGTCGTTGTCGCGGGCGTCTCGGTGTTCGCCGCGCCCTCGCCCTTGTTGCCGCATCCGGCGATAGCTAGTGCCGCAAGCGCGGCGATGATTGCGATGTTCTTCATTATCAGGTTGCCTCCTTGGGTTCCATGCGGTGGATGAGCTCCGGCTCCTCTTCGGGAGCGATGAACTTGGGCAGATCGCTTGTCGCGACGTCCTCCTGCCCTTGCGGTGGGCCCTTCTTGCCCGAAACGAACATGTAGAGCGCGGGCAGGACGAGCAGGGTCAATATGGTCGAGGTGACGATGCCGCCGATGACAACGGTGGCGAGGGGCTTTTGCACCTCCGCGCCCTTGCCGGTCGACAGGGCCATGGGCAGGAATCCGATGCTGGCGACGGTGGCGGTCATGAGCACGGGACGCAGCCTCGTGCGGCAGGCCCCCAAGACAGCCTCCATCGGGGAGTATCGCTCATTGCGCAGCTGGTTGATGAACGTCACGAGGACGACGCCGTTGAGCACGGCGACGCCGAACAGGGCGATAAAGCCGATACCGGCCGAGATCGAAAAAGGCATCCCGCGCACGTAAAGGGAGAGGATGCCGCCAGTGATCGCGAACGGGACGCCGGTGAACACGAGGGCAGCGTACTTGGCCGACCGAAAGGTGATGAACAGGAGCATGAAGACCACGGCGAACGTGATCGGCACGACGACCTTCAGACGCGCCTGAGCGGATTGGAGATGCTCGTATTGGCCGCCCCACTCGATGTGGTATCCAGCCGGGAGCTTGACCTTTTCACCCACCCTTTGCTTGGCCTCCTCGACGAAGCCGCCGAGGTCGCGGCCCCTGACGTTGGCCTGCAC
>JACDEQ010000165.1 GCA_013816225.1 Armatimonadota bacterium
TCCCTAATCTCCGGAAATCGATGAGGATCGACACCCGCCAAGTCTATGGCGGCAAACGAGATGTCTTCCTTCAGCCCACGGAAAGGGATCAACTGCTCCGAACGTACGCCGCTTGCGAGAAGGGGCGCGGGATCGATGACATCCGGATAAAGGATCGTTGAGCGCGTCAGTCGAAAGATGGTGGAGTTCGCATATTCGTAGTCCAGAATGACAAACGATGGAACACCTATGCGCCGTGCCGCCAGAGTAGACGACCGCGATGAGCACAGCAGTACGTCTGGCCCTGGTAGCCGGCCGAGAAACGACGTTAGCGCCCGGGCGCGCCGCAGCGCCCCGGACGCCTTCCCAAGTTTCGAGCGACCGACTTCTCTTCCGATCAAATGGAACGAAGCTCGTTGTTGCTCGAGCAACTCGACCGCATTACCGTAGTCGCGAGCAGTCAGGATTACGTGGGCGCCACGGCTGCGAAAGGCCTGTTCGAACGGCAGAAGGTATTGCACCTGCGGCGGGTTATCAATGTCAATCCAGACGGTCGGACTTTGACGCTCAAGGGTCCGGCGGTCAACGGTCACGGAGCCGAGCGTACCCGCACGAAGGCTTCACACAAACGCAGGTGCAGATGGCGATGGGCACGCTCGTGGGATCAAGCTAGAGAGGCGTGTCTGTCGAGCGGAAGGCCTCTATGACGTCCTGAGGCCAAAACGAAGAGCTAGAACAAGCGCGATCATTCCGAGGGACCAGGTCTGAGAGAAGAGAACGTCCCATCCGGATCCCTGGACCACGACGAGGAGTACGGTTGCTGCTACGAAAGGGTGTAGCCATGGAACAGCGGCAGGGAGTCGGGCGGACCGGCGCAACAGGGCAAGACCAGCCCATCCCAGGGCGATCACCCCCGGCCAGCCGGTGAAGACGAGCAGGGAGCCCCACTGCGAGTGAGGAATGTAGATAGGCGGGTAGCCCGCACTATCGAGAGCCTGAGGTTGAACAAATCCAAGTCCGAATGGAGCATTCCACGCAACGTGCTCCCCAGCTTGCAGCGCCTTAATTCGGTATTCTGTGTTCGCATCGGCGAGACTTGTTTGCGTCAGAACGCCGGGAAGCAATCTCTCGGTCACGCCGCGAGCAGCCGCAGGGCTGAATGTGGCGAACAATATGGCTGCAACGGCACCTACGGCCACGAGGGGAAGAATGCGCCACCCAAGCTTGACGGGCCGACGCGTCCTTCTCGAAAGCAGAAGCAGCCAAAGGGTTCCTGCCGCGACACCGAAGATGAGGCCCCGCACAAGAGTGAGAAGAGTTGCGGCTACGCCAACGCCGCTAACGAGATACGCACTAAGGGCCGCGCGTCGTGAAAAGAAAAGATACGAAAGTCCACCAAGCGCGAGCAGAGCATAAAGTTGAAAGGCAGAAAAGAAACCATAGTCTCTGCGCAAGAGTCCAGCGGTTGTTTCGACTCCTCCAATTCCCGAACCGCTCGGGGCACCGAACCGATGGTGAGTTAGCCGCGCCACTGCCGCGTATCCGACGAAGGCGAGACTTGTGACGACCAATGCTCGAACGACCCGCGGGATTGATACTGCGACCTCTCCCAAGATGCGCGTGAACCCCCAATAAGCCAGGGGAACATAGACGAGAGGCGTTTCGAGCCTGGCAACCGCTCCGAGGGTATTCCCAGCAAGACTTCCTCTGAGACCCGCGATGAACATGATCACCGCCACGAGCGCTACAGGGATCGCCACCGACGAGTCGAAGACTCTCAACTGTGTCGGCCTACGCTCCCGAGGCAGCGCCGCCCTTAGGAGTATCAGTGCAATCACAAGGTCGAGGGTGTAGACCTTCGACCCACCTACGCTGATGAAGTGTTGCTCAAACGCCGAGGATGATGCAAGGACAGCCAAAGTCCCGCCAAGGAAAAGATGCGGCGGGAGCCAGAAGACAAGGCCGAGTACGAGGCACGCGCAAAAGACGATGACCACAGTTGTTTGTGCCGGTGAAGCGAGACTTAGCGCCAGAAGGACCGCGGCGAAGACACCTACCACAGACAGCAGGTCGGGACGTACCGAAATCGAAGCGGTTCGTTTCATTCCTCAGGCGAGGTTCGACGGTCTTGCCTCGGGCACCGAGACATCATCCTACCGGTCGATTTCTCTATCATAAGCTCCCCCTGACCTTCCGAGGAGAAGGGCCTGGCCCCCATCGTAGGGCACTCGGCAGCGGACGAGAATCCCTGTAGATCGGAGTAACGTCGGCAGCGAAGACAGAAAGGAGTTCGCGCATATCTCGACTCGCGGCGAGCGACTTCGGGCCTGCAATCACACGACGAGGGCCACGGCTAAGGCGTGTGACCCGTGTCATTGCCGAGTTAAGGAGGAAGAGATTCGAGTTTGGATCGACCTCGCAAATTCACCTCACGTCGCACTGTTCGGCGAGATCGTTGACGATCTCCGACAGCGAGGCCATAAAGTCATCCTGACGGCACGAGATCACGCGCAGACGGCTGGGCTCGCGCAGCAGCGCTGGCCGGATGTCGTCGTCATCGGCAGCGGCAGCCCGAAGGCACTGGGCGCAAAAGCCGCCGCCGTCGCACGCCGAGCCCTAGATCTCGCCCACTTGCTCAAAGCCGAGGAACCCGACGTGGCTCTGTCCCACGGCTCCTACGCGCAAGCTCTGGCAGCAAAAAGACTTGGAGTTCCTCTTGTAACGATGATGGACTATGAACATCAGCCGGCGAATCACCTGAGCTTTCGGCTTGCGCGCCGCGTGATCGTTCCGAAAGTTTTTCCAGCAAGCGCCCTGCGTCGCTTTGGCGCGAGAGGCACAAAAGTCCTTCGCTACGACGGCTTCAAGGAACAACTTTACCTGGCCGGGTTTCGTCCCAACCAAGACGTGATCGACCAGCTAGGCCTCGCTCAAGACAAGATTATCGTCGTAATGCGCCCAGCTCCGGAAGGGGCCCTCTACCACCGCATGGCAAATGATCGCTTCGACGAGCTTCTTGAGATCGTGCGACGCCGGTCTGACGTCGACGCTGTTCTTCTTCCTCGTGGTATGGATGACAAGTCTCGCTACGCTGCACTCGAGGGAGTCACCGTTCCCGACGAGCCGATCGATGCGCTTTCGCTGCTCGCAAGCGCAGACCTCACCATTGGTGGCGGAGGAACGATGACGCGCGAGTCCGCGTTGATTGGTACTGCCACATACACCGTTTTCATCGGCCGGCCCGCCGCCGTTGATGCAGAACTCATGCGACTTGGCCTTCTACACGACTTGCGAGGGCAGGGCCTGCCGGTCTTTGCGAAAAGCAGCGGACAGAGCAAGCCACACTTGAAAGAGGGCCGGACGGAGATTTTGGCAACGATCCGCGTCGCGTTGGCTCAGGCAGGTTAGGGAAGAGCAGCCCTTCGCGTGATCCTTACGATTCCTCTGGAAAGCTGGCCCGTTCAAGTTCGTCCTGTACTTCTTTGACGTACGCGACCTTCCCGAGAGCAGCGAACATCCACGCAGCTCCCCAGCGCATGTAGGAGATCCGATTTTTGTGTGTCCGCCTGATTTGGTAGATGAAGGACCCATCCGCCTTTTGCATGTTGCTTATGACCCATGAAGCCACGGCATCTCGAGTGGCAACGTCTCGGAAAGTCGAAAGAGTGATGATCGACTGAGCGCAAGCGGTTATGTCGATTGGATAGGTGCTCGTATCGAAGTAGCGCGGTACGCGATCATCCTCGAAGAAGTGTGCTCGGTAGTAATTCCATCCCGCCCGAATCGACACTTCGAATTGGGCGTCGCGTCGACGGAGCTCGTACTCACGGAGGCAGTCGAGAACGTAGCCGGTGTGAAAGTTGTCGACCCAAGAGCGCGGGTCTGTGACGGCGTATGGCCACGCGCCGTCCTCCCGTTGATGGCTCACTGCGAACTGGGCCGTCAGGCGAGAGCTTTCTGCTAGCTCCTCGTCCGGGGACACAGAGTGCACTTGCGCGCAGAGTCGAGCCCCTTTCATCGTTGCATTGATGACCTGCTGTCGATCGCCCGGAAAGTAACCCCAGCAAAATGACCCATCGGCGTCGACTGTCCGTTCGAGATCGCGTAAGACAAACTGGGATGCGCCCGAGCAAAGAGAGAATGCCTCTTCGATCCCGAGTAGCTCGTATGCTTGGAACAGACCGTTGGTGATGATGCCGGTCGCAACGATTGTCGGCGTGAAGGCCGGAAGCTTGCCCCAGCGCGATTCCCAGGGGAAGTCGTAGCCCCAGCAGTCGCCGCTATACCCGGTACTGCGCAGACGCTTCAAACCTTCGATGCACGTCAGCACTCGTGCGCGATACGTTGCAGCGTTCTCGGGGTCGGCTGAGGAGAGGTACGAATAAGCCTCAACTGCCAGGCCAAGTGTGACCGGATTCAGTCCACGAGGGATGCCGAACAGTGGTCGCACGTTTATCGGGACCCTCCTCAGCGCCTGCTGAATGGCGAGCCGGGGAAGCTTCAGCGAGCGGAGGACCGGTAGGCCGAAGATCGGAGAGAGCAAGGCGTCATAGGGGTCGTAGCCACGGAACGCGTTCCCGAACATGTACGCCTCGGTTCGGAGCGCGGCGCCGAGTTCGTGCCGCGCGGCTGCCTCCGCATTCATGTCCTCAACGCTTAAGAGAGCTATCGCCGACGACTTGAACGGGTGTGGCGTCAATCGAAGCCGCATGGTCGAACGTCCAGGTGCGGTCGAGAAACGTACGGCACCAGAGCTCGAGGGTGATAAGCGCGTAGAGCCGAAGACTGTGGTCGGCCTCGCCCGTCGAGTTCTCCAGTTGCATCTGAGGGACCACAGCCGGACGGATGAGACCACGCTCCTCGAGCGACCTCTCCGAGAGGAGCTCAGACATCAGGGGGGCGAGGTCCTTCGCGAGCCAGGAGCGAAGCGGCGCCCCGAATCCCGCCTTGGGCCGCCAGATAATCTCTCGCGGCAGGATTCCCTCCTGGCTCTTCTTGAAGATGTACTTCCGCTGCAGCCTCTTGAGTTTGAGCCGAGCCGGGATACGCGCTGCCAGCTCGACCAGCTCGTCATCAAGGAACGGCACCCGGACTTCGACCGACGAGGCCATGCTCATCTTGTCCGTGTAAGCGAGATTCAGGCAAGGCAAGAAAGTCTTGGCATCGAGGTAGAGAAGGCGATTGAGCTCGCCACCCGCAACGTCCTGTGAAAGGTACATTCGATGACGGGCCAGGGGATCGTAGTCCGCCTCGACGATACCGTCGGACAGCACATCGTCTAATTCGTACTTCGTGTAGTACGTGAGA
>JACDEQ010000013.1 GCA_013816225.1 Armatimonadota bacterium
ACCGGCGGAGCGATCCGCAACGCTTACGACGCTTTCCCGGGCGATGAGTGCGTGGTCTTCAACGGCGATGTGATCCACGGCTTCGACATCGCGGACATCGTTCGGAAGCACGACGAACGTGGCGCGGATGTGACGTTGACGCTTCACGAAGTGGCACGCCCCCACGTATACGGAGTCGTGCCACTCGGCGAAGGCGGCGAGGTTCAAGGATTTCACGAACCACCCGACGAGCAAAAGCGAGCCAAAGGCGGCCCTGCCGACGAGCAGACGGACCTCATCAACGCCGGCCTTTACGTCATGAGCCCCGCCGCGATCGAGACGATTCCGTTGCAGCGCTGCAACGTGGAGCGCGAAGTTTTCCCCAAGCTGATCGAGGAAGGCTGGAAGGTCTTCGGCGACGTTCGTGGTGACTACTGGATCGACATCGGCCGCCCTTCGCAATACTTGGAGGCCGTGGCTGCGATCGTTTCGGGACAAGTGGCCAGTGTGACCGGTGCTTCGCCGGTTCACGGAGACGCCCGGGTTCACGAGTCGGCAAAGGTTTGCTGCAACTCGGCGATCGGCAAAGGCGTAACGATTGGCGAGGGTTCGACGGTGTGCGCCTCGGCGATTTTCGAAGACGTTCGTGTCGGGCCGGGCGCCAGCATCGTACACAGCGTCGTCGGCGAGGGTTCGGTCATAGGCGCGAACGCGAGCATCGATAACACCGTGCTCGCCGCAGGAAGCATTATCGGAGACCATAGTCTGCTCGGAGGATTCGCATAGATGAAGAAGAATTTCTTTCTCGCATTTGCCGTCTTATCGGCGGCCGCGCCGGCCCAGGAGCCGTTCGACGTTCGGGCGGCGTACACCAAGCGCGAGGTGCAGATCCCGATGCGCGACGGTGTCAAGCTGTTCACCTCCATCTACGTCCCCAAGGATAAAGGCCAAAAGTACCCGTTCATGATGATGCGGACGCCGTACAGCGTCGGGCCTTACGGAACCGCATTCGGCAGGCTCGGGCCGTCACCCGAGTTTGCCCGCGAGGGCTTCATTTTCGTGAATCAAGACGTCCGGGGCCGTTACATGTCCGAGGGCGAATTCCAATGGATGACCCCCTACATTCCGAACAAGAAGCCGGGCCAGGTGGATGAGAGCACCGACACGTGGGACACGATCGAGTGGCTGCTCAAGAATGTAGAGAACAACAACGGCCGCGCCGGCATCACCGGCGTCAGCTTTCCCGGACACTACGCGACCCAGGCCCTGATCGACCCGCATCCCGCGCTCAAAGCCGCCTCCCCGCAGGCTCCGATGGCAGACAACTGGCTGGGCGACGACGTGCACCACAACGGCGCATTCTTTCTTCCTCATGCCATGAACTTCGTTGCGGGCTTCGGACGCGCACGAATAGGGCCGACCCAACGTTACGAGGGGGACGTATTTTCTCACGGCACACCGGACGGCTATCAGTTCTTCCTAAACATGGGCCCGCTCAAGAACGCGGCGAAGAACTACGGCATGGACAAGATTCGGCTGTGGAACGAGTGGATGGCGCACGGAGACTACGACGAGTACTGGCAGAAACAGAACGTGCCGCAGCACTTGAAGAAAGTGGGCGACGTGCCGGTGATGCTGGTGGGCGGCTGGTTCGACGCGGAAGATCTCTACGGGCCGCTCGCGATCTATCGGGCTATCGAAAAGGCCAGTCCTCTCGTAAACCGGACGATACTCGTTATGGGCCCGTGGTATCACGGTTCCTGGGAGGGCGGCGCCGGCGATTCGCTGCATGACATCCGGTGGACCACCAAGACCGCCGAGGACTTTCGCACGAAGTTCCAACTGCCGTTCTTCAAGGAGTTCTTGAAAGGCACAGGCGAATTCAATCGGCCCGAGGTCACGGCCTTCGATATCGGCGCCGACAAATGGCGCGAATTCGACGAATGGCCGCCGAGGGCCGCTAGCGATGCAAAGCTTTACTTGGGCGAATCGCTCGCAGCCACGCCGTCAAATGGAAGGCTTTTCGACGAGTATGTGAGCGACCCGGCGAAACCGGTTCCGAACTCCGCCACGATCACGACGGGGATGGCGCGAAGCTACATGATCGAGGACCAGCGCTTCGTCTGGAACCGCCCCGATGTGCTGTCCTACGAGACTCCGGCCCTCCCAAACGACGTTACGGTGGCGGGGCCTATAACCGCGACGCTTCATATATCTACGACAGGCACCGACGCGGACTTCGTCGTGAAGCTGATCGATGTCTACCCGAGTGTTACGTCAGCCAGGTCTCCCCGGGACGAATCGGTGACCATGGGTGGCTACCAAATGCTGATTCGTGGCGAGCCTATGCGCGCCAAGTATCGGAACAGCTGGTCCAAACCCGAGCCGCTGGCGCCGAAACGGATCACCAAGGTCGAGTTCGTGCTTCCGGACGTCATGCACACTTTTCGAAAGGGCCACCGAATTATGGTGCAGGTCCACTCATCGTGGTATCCACTAACCGATCGCAACCCTCAGACATTCGTAAACATCTACGAAGCGGACGATAAAGATTTTCGAAAAGCCACACACCGGGTCTACCTTTCCGGCAAGAACGCCTCCCACATTTCTTTCAAAGCGTTGCCATAATCTCCGAGGAACCGCCGTACACAGGCGGTCTTAGGGAGGACAAATGAAGAGAACCAAGTTCATCGTTGCGTTAGCTGCTTTACTCGCTTTCGCCCTTGCGCCCGCGCAGGAGAAGCCGTCCGCGGAAATGGAGCGCATCGCGTGGATGCTCGGCGACTGGAGCGGCAAGGTGAAGTGGTCGATAAAAGGCATGAACGAGACTGTCGACATGCCGTACAAGGCCGTGATGGAAGGCAACTTCATGAAATCCACTTCGTCATTCCAGATGATGGGCATGAGCTTCTCGGAAATGAGCTATCTTTGCTGGGACTCCGCCAAGAAGCGCTATTCGTCGTACACCTTCACCAAGTTCGCCCCGACCCCGCGCATCGAGCACGGGACTCTCGAAGGAGACAAGATGGTCATGATTAGCGAGCCGTGGACGGTCGAGGGACCCATGACAAGCCGCGCTACGATCACCAAGAAATCGGACAAAGAAGTTCACTTCCTGATCGAGTTCAAAGAGGGCGACAAGTGGGTTAAGACCGCGGAAGGCACGTTCACAAAGAAGTAGACCGCACCGCTTCGGCGATCACATCCACCGTGTGCGCAACGCGCACTGCGGAACCCTTTTCGGCGGCGGCTTGCTGGATCCAGGCGAGACAGCCAGGGTTTCCGGTCGCTACGATCTCCGCGCCCGTCTGTTCGATGAACGTCCACTTCCGCTCCAGCAGGCGGCGCGCGAGTTCCGGTTGGGTGAGGTTGTAGATTCCTGCGCTACCGCAGCAACGGTCGGATTCCTCGAGTTCGACCAACTGCACACCCGGCAATGATCGAAGCAGCTCGCGGGGTTGCTTCAGTACGCCTTGGCCATGCGCCAGATGGCAGGCATCGTGATATGCGATCCTGAGATGCCGGTTTGATCGGGGCAGCTCGAGGTCGGCTCCACTCAAGTGTTCGGTAATGTCGCGCACCCTCTTTGAAAATCTGCGCGCTCGGTCGGCGTAAGCCGGGTCGGCGGCGAGCAGGTCGCCATATTCTTTCATCGCGCCGCCGCAGCCTGCCGAGTTGGTGACGACCGGCGCATTCTCGGGGCAGCCGTCAATCAGAGCGCGAGCCTTGCTGCGGCCCTTGTCGCCTTGTCCGGCGTGTAGGTCGAGCGCGCCGCAGCACTGCCGCTTCGAATCCACGCGTCCACCCGCGCGGCGCAGCAAGAACCTTGTGTTCTCATTTGTTCCCGCATACATAACGCTCATAACGCAACCCTCCAGGAAGTACACGGGAGCGTTGCCTTCCGGGGTCGCGGGCGCTTTCGAAACCGGTTGCGGCCTTGGGGTTGCCGCTTCTGGAGACCGGCCGCTCAAGGCTTTAGAAAGCGACCTAGGCAAGCGCCTGCCCGGCCAGAGCATGCCGAGCTTCATCAGCCAAGGGGTTGTCAGGACCTTGAGCAGTCCCCTGCGCGCGATCTTCCCCATTGGCCGCCTAACCGGGAGCGTTTCGAGCCGCTCCCTAGCCATTTCCAATATCGAGCCGTATTCGACGCCGCTGGGGCACGCCGGCTCACACGCGCGGCAGCCGAGGCAAGTGTCTAGGTGCTCGAGGACTTCCTTGTCCCAAGCCAGCTCACCCTCGATCGCGCTGCGCACGAGATAAATGCGCCCGCGGGGAGATTCTGTCTCTTGGCCGGTGAGCACGAACGTCGGGCAGGCTTCCAGGCAGAATCCGCAGCGAATGCACTTGACCGTGCGGTCGTAAAGTTTCTGGTCGTTCAAAAGATTCCCATCCGGCCAGGGTTGAGTTTGCAATCGGGGTCTAGCTGGTCTTTGACCTTTATCATCAGGTCCTCATTGGGCCCGAAGCCGCCGAAGTTGTGACGTCCGTGCCCAGCGAAAATTGCCCACCCTCGCTCTGGAGGTGCGATGGTTTTCGGCGCCGGCGCCCATATCGTGCCGGTTTGTGTACCGAGGACAGAATTCGGAACGCCTGCAGCAAAGACCGTCCCTTCTGAGAGTGGGGTCCTGCAGACCATCAATGGTGCGCTTCCGTCCCACTCGCACCGAATGGGCGGATCCGGGTTTGCGGTAATCGCCTTGACCCTCAGGATCACCTCTGTGATAAGGCCGAGCGTTCCCCAAGCCCCGATAAAGAGCTTCTGAGCATCGTAGCCGGCTACATTCTTGACAGCCTTGCTGCCGCACTTTGCAATCGCCCCATCGGCGCGAACGATCGTCATGCCGAGGACCCAATAGCGAACGCCGCTGGTCGCGCTATCCCACCGAGTCGGCAGGTTGGCGGACACCAAGCCGCCGACCGTGCCCGTCAGCCCGGCCGTGAGTCGCTCGATCCCATTGGACGAAGGCGGCAAGGGCAGGCACTGGTTCCGGGTGGCCAGTTCATCCTGAAGCTCGGAAATGAGCGTGCCTGCTCGCACGACCGCGACGAGATCTTCCGGGGACCATTCGACGATACCGGAAAGGTTCTTCGTGGAGATCGTTTGTCCCTCCCTGACCATAGGGCAGCCGAAATCACGTTTGGTTTCCGTGCCGCGGATGACGAACGGCCCGCCGGCGCGGATGACCTCGGCCCCTTCGTATGCCGTTGTCGGAGCATGCTCCATTCAAACGGCCGCGCCTTGCTTGGAGCGCAAATCGTCGAGTTCCGCACTGTCGTTTTCCCAATCGATCAGCTTTTGCGCCAGCCGCCGCTCGATTTCTGCATGCTTTCCTGTTTCGCTGACGAAATCTGCCTCAGGTGGCAGCCCGGCGAGGACTTCTTCGTGGGTTTTCAGCTCAACCTCAATATTGATTATTTCGGATTCAAACTGCTCAACGCTCTTTTCCAGGCGCTTGATCCCCTTGCTGATTTCCCTTTGCGATATTTCCACTCGTCTTTCGGGCTGCGAGTCTACGGGCGCCTGCTCGAGGGGCTCACCTGAATCCCGGTCACGGCGATACTCCGCATACGAACCCAGGTACTGAACAATTTTGTCCGATCTGACGTCCATGGTCCGCGTCGTGACCTGCGAGAGCAGCCAACGGTCGTGGGAAACAAGAATTACGGACCCCCTGAACTCCTTGATCACATCCGCCAGCGCCTCCCTCGAATCCATATCTAAGTGGTTGGTCGGCTCGTCTAAAACTAAGAGATTGGGTTTTAGAGCCGTGATTTTAGCCAATACGAGTTTGTTTTTTTCGCCACCGCTGAGGGTCTTTATCTGCTGATATACCTGGTCGCCCGTGATCAAGAATCTCGCCAAAAGATTTCTCGCGGCCGGATAATCAAGGTCACACTCCCAATTCATCATTTGGAGTGGCGTAAGCTCAGGTTCGAGGTCAACGGTGTCTTGAGAAAAATATCCGATGGTGATATTCGCCCCGATTTTTGCCGAACCTTCCGTCGGTTCCAAAAGTCCAAGTGCATTCCGGATGAGAGTCGACTTCCCCGCCCCGTTTTGGCCGACAACACCCCATTTGTCGCCGCGAGTAACCGTCCAATCCAGCTTCGAAAAGAGAACGCGGCCGCCGTATTGCATGCCAAGACCCTTGCAAGCGAGTACAAGATCGCCGCTGCGTGCGACCTCAGAAAAACCGCCGGCCATTCCGCGTGTAGTTTTAGGACCCGTGAGCAGATTCGCTTTCATGCGGTCGAGGTGGCGCTTTCGGCCGCGAGCTTGAGCCACTCGCTCGGAGTTAAGAAAACGTCTCACATACTCGTCGAGCTTCGCCATTTCCTGCTGCTGTTTTTCGGCTAGGTCCGCTTGACGCTGCTCGTCTTCTTTCTTGAGCAACAGGTATTTATCGAAGGGCCCGGGCCAACTTCGAGTTTGACCTTCGCTTACGTCGATGATTCTTTGCGAAACAGTCTGAAGAAATTCGCGGTCGTGAGAAGCGACGAGCGCGGATCCTCGATAATTCCTAAGCCAATTTTCCAGCCATTCGGTGGCCTCCAGGTCGAGATGGTTCGTGGGCTCGTCTAGGATCAGCAAGTCGGCCTCTTCCAAAAGCATTCTTGCCAGCGCAAGCCTCGTTTTTTCGCCGCCGCTCAAGGAAGATGCCGGCTTATCGAAATCACTTTCGCTGAACCCCATGCGCTGGAGCACCGCGCGCATGTCGTGCTCCGCCGCGTACCCCTCTTCATCCAAGAAGTGATTATGGAGAACGGCGTATTCTTCGATTTCTTCCTGAGTCGGTTCTTGCGAAAGCCTTAGCTCGAGGTCGTCCAGCCGCTTCCTGAGCTCGAGAACCTTGCGGCGCGCCTCCTCGGCCTCTCCCTGGACAGTCCGGTTTGGGTCGACGGGCGCCTCCTGCCGAAGGTAGCCGATTTTCGCCCCCTTTGCGACGTGGTAGCTTCCCGAATCGGCCTGCATTTGCCCGGCGATAATCTTAAGCAGTGTGGTCTTCCCGGTACCGTTCCTGCCCACGAGAGCAACTTTCTCGCCGCTTTCTACGCGCAAGCTCGCGCCGCGAAGAATCTCCTCCGCGCCGAAGGCCCTCGTTATGTTCGAAACCGACAGAATCACGCCGGAAAGACTACCCGTTAGTGGGCGGCGCGGCGGCGCACCCTGACCTCGACACAGGACTTCTGCGAAGGCAGGACTTTGCCTGGATTGCACAGGTTGCCACCGTTGAAAGCGCGTCGCAGGTCGTCTTGCAGTCGTAGGTCTTCGGGCGAGAACATTTCGGCCAGGAGATCGATTTTCTCGACGCCGATGCCGTGCTCGCCCGTCACGCTTCCGCCCTCGGCGAGACATTTTCTGATGACGGCCTCTCCAGCCGCGACGACAGCGTCCACTTCTTCTGGATTTCTGTCATCGAAAAGGAAAATCGGGTGGAGGTTTCCGTCTCCGGCGTGAAATATATTCGCGACGCGCAGACCATATTGTTCGGCGGTCTTATAAACGAAATCCAAGACCTCCGGGAGTTTCGATCGCGGAATAACGCCGTCATGCGTCACCATGCTCACAGAAATGCGGCCGATCGCGCCGATGCTTTTCTTGCGCGCAGTCCATAACTTTGCTCGGTCGTCCGCATCCTCGGCGATTCTTATCTGGACCGCCTTTTGCGCGCGCGCAATCTCTTCCGCCGAAGTGATTTCGGACTCGGCATTATCGCCGTCGCATTCAATGAGCAGTAAAGCCCCTGCGTCTGTCGGCAAACCGGTGTGGAAAGCCGCCTCGACGGCCTGCAGAATCGTTGCGTCCATAAACTCCATAGCAGCCGGAATAATTCCAGAGGCGATGATCTGGCTCACGGTGTTGGTGGCCTGATCCGAATTTGCGAAGGCTGCTAGCATCGTCCTGATATTAATCGGATTGGGTGTGAGGCGCACCAGCGCTTCCGTAACGATGCCGAGGGTTCCCTCGCTGCCGATCACGAAACCCAGGAGGTCCAATCCGGGCATGCCGCCAACCTCTCCGCCCACGAGCCGGACCTCGCCTTCGCAGTCCACCAACGTGACCGCCAGCACGTGATCGGCAGTCACGCCGAATTTCAGGGTGTGTGGGCCGCCGCTGTTCTCGTTGATATTTCCGCCGAGAGTGCAGACAGTCTGGCTGCTCGGGTCGGGTGCAAAATGCAGACAATGATCCTCGACGGCTTTGCTGAGCGCCAAGTTCGCGCATCCGGCTTGCGCGAGCATTGTTCGGTTCTCTATGTCGACCTGCAGAATCTCGCGCATGCGAGTCAGCGCAACAATAACGCCGCCGTGGGCAGGCATCGAGCCTCCACTGAGCCCTGTGCCGGCGCCTCGAGGCGTATAGGGCACGCCGTTTTCGATACACCATCGGACGATTTTTTGAACTTCCGCAGTATTTTTCGGAAAGACAACCGCCTGCGGGTGCGCTCGGTGAACCGTGTAGGCGTCGCAATCGTAGGCCCGTTCCACCGCTTCGCCGCTCATCACTTGGCCCGGCGACAACAAATCGATCAAGCCTTGAGCAAGGCCTTCTTCGGTCATTCCAGCGTCAGCCTCGAATCTTCGTGAATCGCGAGTCGGCGTGGTTTGCCGTCCACCGATACGATCCCGCTCGCCTCATAACCGGTGGGTGTTATGAAAACACGCGGTTCCCGCAAGAAGACTCCCTCGGGTGGCTTCAAGCCCAAAGCGCCAAGCGAACCGGCGAAGCGCTTAGCGACGCGCTCCTTTTGCTTGTAATAAACCCGATGCAGGAACATCCGCGCAAGGTGCGTTTCGTCCTGGCGAAAATCTGCCTTCGAAGTTGCGAATTGAACATAACCCCACATTTGCGGCTGATGCATATCGATCACCCACTGAGGAGACCAGACCCAGTTATCCTCGCGCCATTTCGGAATCTTTACGTACTGTCCGTCCACAATGTCGGTCGTCCACTCGACCCGAGAAAAATTGACCCGCCACTGGTCGCCCTCCACCGGAGGCGACGGGCAGCCGGCGAATTCGCCTAGCGCCTTCCAAGGAATTGCGAGTTCCACGGTCCAGCCCTTATCGGTGTCGCGGGAATCATTGAGTGTTCCGTCGATGTGCACGGCTTTCGAGAGGCCAGGTACCTCCCAGCTGTCCAACGCCGAGCCGCCGTCTCGGTAAGCCTTCGGCAGCCGCAGGTCCCATTCGGTATTCAACGCGTTGATTTCAAGTTCGTAATAATTGTGATTGTCGCCGTTCGGGTCGATAAAGACCTCGAAGTCGTTGTCGTAAAAGATCACCGAATCGTGTTTGGTTAAGGTAGCCCAGACGTGCGACTCCTCCATTTCGGCGCCAATGTAGAAATGCTCGTCGTCCCACAGCATCTTAGCTCGCGTCTTAAACCGCGGGAGCGGCTTCTGGCTACCCTCGATGTCCACATATTCGTCGGTCCACGCGGCGTTGTCCCATGCCGGGTCGACGAGACGCCCGTCGATCGCCGGCGTTCCGCAAACGCAAACGTATCCTTTCGGATGCGGAGGATTGTCGAGGGGTCCGACCGTGGAGATAAAAATGCAAAGCGGTAGCACTTGCCCGCATTGTAATCCAATCGCCTCGATCGCCTCTAATTCGCGGGGCCGAAAAGCATCGCGTTTAAGATCAGCTTGTAAAGGCCTGGCCACATCGCGCGATACGTCGGGTCGACTGTGAACAAAATGACGTGTCCGTCGCCCACCGGCTCGTCATGAGCCCAAACTGCACCCGCAAGCCTCTTCTCGGTTTCGTCGGGCCAGCTCCAGCCACTCAAGAGCTTTACCTCTTTTTCGTCGCCCGAGAACGTAACCGCCCCTCCGCCTTCTTTCTTCGCCTTGAAGTAATTGGAACCGCCAACGGGAGCGGAGATCGTCTGGTCGGCATACCCGTAGGTTAGAAACAGCCTCGGCTCCATTTTCGCCCGGAAGAACGAGCCCGGCACGCCCTCGCCCTTGCCGTCGACCTGCTTTAGGTCGACAAGGCCCTTTTCGCCGACAATCCAGTCCACGGAGTCCATAACGATCGCACAGCCGCCCGCGCGAATCCAGCCCTTCAAGTCCTCGCTCGGAGGTCCGTATCGCCCTTCAGGAAACACGATCGCCGTGTATTTCGAAAGATCACGAGAAAGCGCCGACGCCGTAATAGGTGTGAACGGCAGCTTCCATTCGCTCTCCATCAAGTACCAGAGGCTCCCTGCCCCGCTCAGCCAGTCGCTGCCCCCGAAGACTATCGCGACGTTCGGTTTCTTGATGGAGTCGACGCTTGGAGACCCGATCCCTTCGCGTCCGGTATCGGGCAAACCGGTCTTCAGAGCCTCGAACGACACCCGGCGCGTGGCGGAGACTCTTTCGAGCTTCACTCGCAAATCCTCGTTTCGGCCCTTGAGGAACAGGAACGTACCCCGGGCATAGGTCGTGCCGCCGGATTCGATCGGCTTGGTTGTGCTCATAGCGCGCACTCCAGACGCCATCAGATCGAAGGCAGCAACAACGTCCTCCTGATCCGAGTACCTGAGCGCCCAACCGATCGGCGAATCCTCGAATGTTGAGGCGATTCGCGGGCCATCGGAAGACTCGATCGGCCGCGCCGACTCACACCACCACGCCGGCAGGTTGTAGGCGTAAACAAGGCACCAAGCGGTTGTGTCGTAGAAATCGGCGCCCTCCTCACCCGGATACTTCTCGCTCTTCCTCGCTTCACGCTTCTTCAGCTGCTGCTCCGTGAACTCCGGCTCGAACTCCGCCGTCGGCTCCAGCATCGACTTCGCAAGCGTTCCTTGGGGCTGCGCCATGTCGATCACGAGAGAGCCGGCCGGAAACGTCTGCTCTACCTTCCCTGCCTTCCAATAGTCGTGAGCATCCCGCTGCGAGAAGTCCTTGGCGGCAAACCGGGACTCTACGCCCATGAGTTTCAGATGCGTCTGCAGACGCACCAACGGCCGCGGGTCCGGCGAAGTCAGTACCACACGTTGGAATTTCCCGAACGAAGCGCCGGAGGCCGCGTCTCGCCTGAACTTCGCGTATGACTCGAGGAGAGCCTTACGGTTCGCCGCAGCCGTTTCGATGGTCGCAAGGGCTGTCACGAAGTGCTTGGCCATGCCGTCGCGAAGAGTCAGGATCGAGCCGTCTTCGCGTTCTCGTGCAAGCACGCCGCCGCCGTCGGTCTCGTAGGTAAAGGCGATCGCGCCCAAGAATGCCGCGTACGTGTCCAGGTAACCCGCCGCGAAAAAGTCGAATGTGTCCCGGATAAAGTACTGCCATCCCTGCTGGTCGAAGGCCCTCGCATTGCCCCGGCCGAAAACCTCGGTCCATAAGTTGAACCGCTTCCTGTCTACGTTCGCGTTGACCGACATCGAGTTCGGGGGAAAGAAGTAAGTGCCGACTTCACCGTGCTGATCGGCGTAAACATGTGGGTTCCATTTCAGATACTCCGCAACCTCCTGCCGAGTCTCCACCTGGGAAAAAGACACCCGGTCACGATTCATGTCGAACCGGTAGTGATTCGTCCTGCCGTGAATCACCGAGGGCTCGCGCTGCTCGAAAGCATCAGGTGACGATGAACCGGTCGCTACCGAGTTGTACCAAACCACGAACCTTTCGTGGCCGTCCGGGTTATACACCGGGTTGATGATCACGACGACGTCGCTCAGAAGGGATGCGAGCCTCTCGCTTCTCGATGCCGCAAGCGTATACGCGAGCCATATCCCCGATTCGAACGACGCCGACTCGTTTCCGTGGATCGTTTCGTTGATCCAGACAAGGGCAGGAGTCTCCTCGATCATCCGTGAAGCTTCGGTTTGCGTCAGTTTTCCGAGCGCCAACGCATCCCACTTAGCGCGAATTACGGGAAGACGACCGATATTCTCTGGCGAGCTTATAACAAGGATTTTAAGCGGCCGTCCTTCAACGCTCTTGCCGTAGTCGATGACCTTCACACTTCCGGGCGCCGACGCCGCGATCGCTGAAAGGACGCGCTCCTGGTCTCGGAATGTCGTATGGCGCTCGCCGGGCGCGTACCCCAAAACGGCCTCAGGGCGTGGCACTGCAGCGTCGTATGGGCGGTTAGTATAGAAGTCGAACGAGGGCGTGGCGAGAATAAGGAATGCGAGGGCTTGGAGCATCTTAGCGGCAAGTGTATCACGCACCCGTGCCGACCCAGGCAGTAACTGCCATAATTGAACCTGTGCCAAGCCTAATCGAAGCCCTGAGGCAGCGCGTCCTCGTCTGCGACGGCGCGATGGGGACTCAAATCCAGGCCGCGGATCTCTCCGCGGAGGACTTTGACGGGCTTGACGGCTGCAACGAGATTCTCAGCGTTACGCGGCCCGAACTGATTCGGGACATTCACAAGCGCTACTACGATGCCGGCGCGGACCTCGTCGAAACAAACACATTCGGCGCAATCGACTATGTGTTGGACGAGTATGGCATCGGCACCAGGCTTGTGGAGATCTCTGCAGCCTCTGCGAAAATTGCTTGCGACGCGAGAGACGCCTCCGGCCCAGGCAAATACGTCCTCGGCGCGATCGGGCCAGGCACGAAGCTAATCACGCTCGGGAATATCGGCTTCGACGAGGTTCACAGTAGCTACTACGCGGCGTTCAAGGCGCTGATCGAAGGCGGCGTAGACGGCCTGCTGATCGAAACGATGCAGGACCTCTTGAACGTCAAAGCCACCGTCGTCGGCGCGATCGGAGCGTTGAAGGAGGCTGGCAGCAGCATCCCGCTGTTTGTGCAGGTGACCATGGAGCAGACGGGCACGATGCTCGTGGGCAGTGAGATCGGCGCGGCAGTTAACTTTCTGGAGTGTTTCCCCGAGGTCACGGGCATCGGGATCAACTGCGCCACCGGGCCCGAGGAGATGCAGCCGCACGTTCGGTACCTGTCACAGCACTCGACCCGAATGATCAGCGTCCTACCGAACGCAGGCCTTCCGGTCATGGAGAACGGCCAGGCCGCCTATAAGCTGACACCCGCGGAACTTGCGAACTATCAACTGAAATTCGCCACCGAATTCGGTGTGAATGTCGTGGGTGGATGCTGCGGCACAACGCCGGAGCATATCCAGGCGGTGACGGCAGCCATCGGCAAAATGAAGCCCGTAGAGCGACAGATCGAACCGCTCGTCGGCTGCTCATCGCTTTACCAATTCCAGCCCTACGACCAAACCCCGAGCTTCCTCATTGTCGGCGAAAGGACGAACGCGAACGGCAGCAAGCTCTTTCGCGACCTACTCGCCGCCGAAGACTGGACTGCCCTGACCGAACTCGCCCGCGACCAAGAGGCAGAGGGTGCGCACGTCCTGGACGTCTGCACGGCCTACGTCGGGCGTGACGAAGTCAAGGATATGAACCGTCTGCTGTTCGATTACGCGAAGCAGGTGACCGTTCCGATCATGGTGGACAGCACGGAATGGCCGGTTATCGAGGAAGCCCTGAAGCGGATACCGGGCAAAGCCATCGTCAACTCGATCAACTTCGAGGACGGCGGCGAGAGGGTCGAGCGCGTCCTCACGCTTTGCCAAAAGTACGGGGCCGCTGTCGTGGGATTGACCATCGACGAGGACGGCATGGCGAAGACCGCGGACAAAAAGCTGGCAATCGCCGAGAGAATTCTGGAGAGCACGCGCGCCTACGGATTGCCGGACCACGATGTATTCATCGACACGCTGACGTTCACGCTCGGCTCTGGCGACGAAGAGTTCCGAAAGGCCGGCATCGAGACGATAGGAGCCATCGCCAAACTCGTCGCACGAAATCCGGATGTCAATACACTCCTCGGGGTCAGCAACATCAGCTTCGGCCTAAAGGCGTCGTCTCGATACGTGCTTAATTCGGTGTTCCTCCACTACTGTCGCGAAGCGGGCCTGTCGAGTGCGATCGTCAACGCCTCGAAAATCATGCCCGAAAGCCAAGTCGCACCCGACCTCTGGGAACTGAGCCGCAAACTAGTTTATGACGAGCGCTCCGAGGGTTACGACCCACTCGTGGATTTTATGTCGCGATTCGAGAACATACAGTCTTCGCGCCCGACGGAGGATTCTCTAGCAGCGCTCCCGATCGAAGATCGGCTCAAGGGACATATCGTCAACGGCATAAAGAAGAACCTCGAAGAAAATATCAACGAGGCCCTTAAAAACTATGAGCCGCTCCAAATTATCAACGAAATTCTGCTCGACGGAATGAAAGAGGTCGGCGAGCTTTTCGGCGCAGGCAAGATGCAGCTGCCCTTCGTTCTGCAAAGCGCCGAGGTCATGAAGACGGCCGTTGCGCAATTGGAACCATTGATGGAAAGAGTCGAGGGTGACGAAAAGGGATCGATCCTCCTCGCGACGGTCGCCGGGGATGTACACGATATAGGCAAGAATCTAGTCGATATTATTCTAAGCAACAACGGTTATCGAGTGGTCAACATCGGTATTAAACAGCCGATCAGCGCGATTATCTCCGCAGCTCAAGAGAATAGAGTCGAGGCCATCGGCATGAGCGGGCTTTTGGTGAAAAGCACGCTGGTTATGAAGGAAAACCTCGCAGAGATGAATGATCGGGGCCTGCAGGATTTCCCTGTTATTCTTGGTGGGGCCGCGCTCACGCGCGCGTACGTCGAGCAAGACTTGCGCAGCATTTATAAGGGCAAACTTTGGTACGCGCAGGACGCTTTCGAGGGGTTGCACATCATGGAAAACCTCGACGAGGTTCCGGGCTCTAAGGATAAAGAAGAGACCGATGAACCCGTCTACCAGCGCGTCACCAGCCACCGCCTACCGGACACAAATCCCGAGCTCTACGCATTCGCCGGTGTGAAGAGCAATGTGGCTACGAATATCGAAACACCACAACCACCTTTTATGGGTCGGCGGATCGTCGAGGATATCGATATTCGCGGGGTCTATCCCTACATTAATGAAATCGCCCTTTTCCGTGGACAATGGGGCTTTAAACGGCCTAAAGACATGGATAACGCGCAATTCAACGAATACTTGGAGGAAACCGCTCGCCCGGTGTTCGACAGAATGCAAAACGAATTGGCTGAGGTTTTCCGGCCACGCGTCGCCTATGGTTACTTCCCGGCGCAGTCTTGCGGCAACGACCTGATTATTTACCACGAAGACATGGAGGTCGCGCGCGCGCGGTTCAGATTCCCGCGGCAGTCCACGGACAGGCGGCTTTGCCTCGCCGACTTCTTCCATTCGACCGAGTCAGGAAAAATGGACATCGCCGCTTTCACTATCGTGACGACCGGCTCCGAGGTCAGTAAGCTCGAAAGGGAGCTGTTCGCGAAGGGCGAGTATCAGGACTACCTCTACGTCCACGGCATGGGGGTCGAGACCGCCGAGGCGCTCGCAGAGTATTGGCACAAGCGCGTGCGAGAGGAATGGGGCTTTGGCGGCGACGATGCCAAGGAAATAAAGCTGCTCTTCAGCACAAAATACCGCGGCTGCCGGTACTCGTTCGGCTACCCGGCTTGCCCGAATATCGAGGACCAAGCTACCTTGTTCGAACTGCTGCGTCCCGAGGAGATCGGCATCGAACTCACCGAGGAGTTTATGCTCGTGCCGGAGCAATCGACGAGCGCGATCGTGTGCCATCACCCCGAGGCAAAGTACTTCAACATCCGGTGAGATGGGTACCCTTTGAGCCATTCCAATGAATGCACGAGAGCTGCGCCGAAAGTTCGTTGATTTCTTCGAATCGAAGGGCCACACTCGGCACGATTCGGCTCCGCTCATTCCGATCGACGTCACCGGCAAGCTCGACGAGAGCCTGCTGTTCACCGGCGCCGGCATGGTGCAGTTCAAGCCGTATTTTCGAGGTATCGCGCAGCCGCCGAGTCGGAGGCTCGTAAACAGCCAAAAGTGCGTGCGGACCGTCGACATCGAGGATGTCGGAAATCCGTCGCATCTCACTTTTTTCGAAATGCTCGGAAACTTTAGTTTCGGCGATTATTTTAAGGAAGGCGCGATCGAGTATGCGTGGGAACTTCTCACTTCTCCGGAGTGGCTCGGTATTGATCCTAAGAAACTTTGCGTGACCGTCTTTAATGAAGACGACGAAGCATACGATCTTTGGGCAAGAGTCTGGCGTAACGCAGGATTTAAGGCCGAAGACAAAATTCATCGCTTAGACGAACACGCTAATTTCTGGCCGGCCGGAGCGTTAACGAACGGCCCGCCGGGCCCCTGCGGACCGTGCAGCGAGATTTTCTATCAGACCGTGCCTGATTCTGAAATGGCCGGCAATTATGAACATGACGAAAGGGCCGCCCGTTGGCTCGAAATATGGAATCTCGTTTTCATGGAGTTCGAATGGCGTGGCCACTTGAAGGATCCTACCAAGCCGCATTTAGGCTACGCCCGCGACGGCCTCGACCCGCTGCCGCAAAAGGGCATCGATACCGGAAGCGGGCTCGAGCGCACGGCAAGCGTCCTCGGTGACATGCCCAGCGTCTACCAAACGGACGTGTTTACGCCGATCATGGAGGAGATTTCCGCGAGGGCGGGCTATGAATTGGGGTCCGACGGGAATAAAGAGGCGGCCGCAAGAATTATCGCCGATCATGCTAGGACCGCCTGCATGTGCGTGGCCGACGGCGTTTTGCCGAGCAATAGCGGCCCAGGTTACGTTCTTCGCAGATTAATTCGTCGAGCTATCCTTAAAGGTGACCGAATTCTTGAATTAAAAACGCAATTCTTTTCGGACCTCGCCAAATCAGTAGAGAAGGCTCTCGGCGATTATTACCTCGACTTAAGCGAGCGCCGCGAATTAATCGAGCGTACGCTGCAAAGCGAGGAAGCATTGTTCCGGAGCGGCATGGCGGATGGTGTCGCTCGTTTCGAAACACTCCTAAAGAGCGGGGGCAAAGTGACCGGTGCGGAAGCGTTCTTTCTTTACGACACCTTCGGATTCCCGCTGGAAGTCACTCAGGAACTCGCGGCCGAACACGGCCTGACCATCGATCTCGACGAGTACAACGAGCACCTCGCCGATGCCCAGGAGCGATCTCGCGCTGCACAAGGCAGTGCTTCCCTCTTTGCGGAGACACTGCTCCTCTCCGCCGCCCCCAACGCACCCACATTCACGCGGTTCGTTGGGTATGGAACGGACCGCCACCGGGCCAACCTCGTGCAAATTAGCCCCCGGTTCGACGAAGCAGGACTAACGACTGGCCGATTTCAGGCTTGCCTCGACGAAACGCCATTCTACGCCGAGTCGGGAGGCCAGGTTGGCGATACCGGCACTATATCGAACGACACATTCGAATTTACGGTTACCGACACATGGAAAGAGCTCGGCCAGATTTGGCACGACGCCAACCTGGTTCGTTTCGAGGCTGGCGATGTCAAAGGGCTGAACCGCGAAGCTATCCAGAAACTGATGCAATCGGGCGCCTTCTTCAGTCCGGTCGAAGCAGCCGTGGACTCCGCCAGGCTGCGCGATATCACCCGCAACCACACAGCCACACACCTCCTGCACGCAACACTGCGCGAGGTCTTGGGCAACCACGTGACCCAGGCCGGTTCCTTGGTGGCTCCCGACCGACTCAGGTTCGACTTCACCCACGCCCAGGCCATGACACCAGACGAGATCGCTCACGTGGAGGATCTGGTGAACCGTAAGATTGCAGAGTCAACCGCCGTTTCCATCCACCCTGATGTGCCACTTGCCGAGGCCCGCAAACGCGGAGCGATGATGCTCTTCGGCGAGAAGTACGGCGACAAGGTGCGCATGGTTGAAATCGACAATTTCAGCCTCGAGCTATGCGGCGGCATTCACGTCGCACGTACAGCGGAAATTGGCCTCTTCAAGATCACCGGCGAAAGCTCTAGCGCCGGCGGAGTGCGCCGCATCGAAGCCGTGACCGGTTTCGGCGCTTACCGGTGGGCGCACGACCGCGAGAATCTGATCAAAGAAACCGCCGCCCTGCTCAAGTCGAACCCGAACGACATGCCCAAGGCTGCGGAAAGGCTCCAAGCTCAACTTCGTGAGGCGAAGAAGATCCAGGGCGATGCGCGAAAGCGGGACGTCGATCCGAGTTCGGTCGAGCCGAAAGTGGTCGGAGCCGTTCGCCTCTACGCGCAAAGTGTAACTTCGGGCGACGTAGAGGCCGGCAAGCTCCTCGCGGACCGCCTGATCGAGAAAGACGCTGCCGGCGTCGGCCTCGTCGCCGTGTCGGGGAACGGCCGTGTCACTTTCATCTGCAAGGTCGGGAAGGAGGCGATGAGGGGCGGAGCGCACGCCGGCAACCTGGTTCGCGAGGTCGCCAAGATCGCCGGGGGCGGTGGCGGTGGATCGCCCGAGTTCGCGCAGGCCGGTGGCAAGGACCCGTCCAAGGTCGATGCAGCTCTGGAGGCGGCGGCGGGTGTACTCGCCCAACAAACCACGGGGTCTTAGCGTGCAAAGGCGAGGCCTTACGGTGGTTGAGGTCTTGGCGGTCGTGCTCATCCTCGCGGCGCTCGCGGCGGTCCTAGCGCCCG
>JACDEQ010000166.1 GCA_013816225.1 Armatimonadota bacterium
GTCGAAATGTATTGGAAGGCCTGGGAAAACGTCCACGAGGTCACCGTTAAAGCGGACGGTCCTCCCAGAATGCAGGGGCTGGGCTCCAAGCAGTTTCCGCACGGCGTCATTTCCGAGGGCGGGTCCGAAAACTATGACGGATCCCTTGCTGTTGCGCTCTTTGGGCGATGGGCTTTTCGCGCCTGCGGGGCAGACGCGACGATCAGGTGGGCGCTGGGTCGAGTTGACGCTTCCGGCAGCGTTTCGAACGTGGATGGCAGCTTCGGCCGGGAGGCGCATGGCCCCCCGATTGCAGGGCTCGCTGCCTGGAGGCTGTACCAGATCACCGGAGACAAGGTGAAGCTCGAGCCACTGTTGGCCCCGCTTGTTCGGCGACACGCCTATATCACCACAAAATACACCGCCGAACCCAAGCCAAAGACGGACAACCCCAGGGACAAACCGAAGGTGCGTCGCCTCATTGCGCCAGGCTTCTCGGTTCTTCCGGGACCCGCGCCCGAGGCCGAACAATCCGCCGAGGCCGTCGGCCTACTGCTGCAAGAGACCGTTTTCCTGAGGAAGGTCACGCGTACGCTCAGCGCCGATAAGGCCGAGCGTGTGTACGAGGAGCTAGTCGAGCGCGGTTCGGCTGATCTGGGGGCGATGTGGGATCCCGACCTAAAGATGTTCACCGGCCAAAATGCGGAGAACGAGCCGTCGGAACGACGCTCTTTGGTGCCGCTTTGGGGACTGATCGGGGGCGAAGTCCCCGTAGACGTGTCGCAAGCCGCCCTCGGAGCGCTTCGCGACCCGAACTTGTTCTACCGACGGACGCTCTTCCCTCTACTGCCGAAAACCGACCCGGTATACGACGGGTCCGGTGGCGTCCGCCCCTTGTACTCCTACCTCACGCTGCGCTCGCTCATCGACTGCGGTTTATATGAGCAAGCGGGTCGGGCGGCGGAGTCGATGCTCAGGGTGTACGAACATGCCGCGGGATCGAGCCTGACGCTTTTCGACAAGTACGGCGCCGAGACGCGGACGCCCGCTGCGCAAGCCAAGCCAAACTCGCTCGAAGCCGGCTTGATAGTGATCGCGGCGCTGATCGAAGCTGTTATCGGGATCGACGTTGATGCTCCGCGCTCGGAAGTCCATTGGAGCGTTCGGCGGACGGATCGGCACGGAATCGCCAACCTCCGCTTCGGCACGAACCTCGTCACCTTGAGATGCGAACCGCGCAATTCGCCGAGAGCCGCGCCGTCCCTCTCGTTAGAATGCGAGCAGCCGTTCACGCTCTCACTCGCATGGGGCTCCAAGAAAGCTAAGCGACGGTTCCCTGAAGGCAGGCATCAATGGACTCCGTAGAGGCCTACGGTAGATACGGAACCGGCTCGCCCATCGCAGCGCTCCTATAGCCCGCCATGGCGAACCGCGCTGCCTTCAGGCCGTCATCCAGGCTCACAGGAGGATACGAGTCTTCGTCTATACACTTGATAAACGCAGCCACCAACGCGGAGTCGAGGTCGCTTGCATAGGAGGCGACCGAGCCCCTCATCGCGTTGTTGGAATACACGTCGAACGCCTGAGCGAACATGTCGAGATCCATCGCTCCCTTATCTCCGATCACGCTCATCTTCACGTCGCCCCAAGTCTTGTAAGAATTGGGGCGCGACCAACTCGCGTCGATCGTCGCAAAAATTCCGCTCGGAAATTTCACGTGCAGCATCGCAGTGTCCTCCCAGCTTTGCCCGTGAAGCAAGTTCGCCGTCTGCGCGTAAACCTCCGCGGGTTCCTCGCGCAAAAGATCGCACAGAAGATCGGCCACGTGCACGGTATGGTCCATCATCGCGCCGCCCCCGGACTTGCCTTCTTCGACGAACCAACCGAACGGACACGTGCCGTGGTTGGTAGCGTTGATCGCGAGGATGTTCCCGATATCGCCATTAGCGATTCGCTCTTTGAGACGCGTATAAGCGGGGCTGAAACGGCAAGGGAACGCGGTCATCACTTTGACACCCGATGTCGCCGCCGCCATCGCCTCGCCCTCCTCTTCGGTGGTTACCAACGGCTTCTCGCAAAGGATGTGCTTGCCTTTCTCGGCGGCGGCTTTGGCCAGCTCGACGTGCCGCTTGTTCTCACTGGTTATCACCACTGCATCGATTTTCTCTAGAACCTCCGGCAGATCGGCGAAGAACGGAACGCCGAACCGAGAGGCGAACTCAGCCCCGCGCCGCAGATCGTCATCCCAAACTCCGACAAACTCGCACTTAGAATTACCCAGCAGCCCATGTGCATAACCGAAACTATGCATGTGTGCAGTGGAGAGGATGGCGACACGAACGGGCATTCTGACAGTTTGCCGCAGGCCAGGGGCTTCGTGCTCAGAAGCTATCGACGAGAAATCGTTCCAGTTCGCGCTTCGCGATGAGGATGCCGGGGCGCCGCATTGCTCCCGACCACGTTTCGCTGTGCGGCTCGATGCTGATCACGCCTTTGTATCCCTTCTTGTACAAGATGCCGATCAGCTTGCCCCAATCGAAATCACCCTGCCCAGCCATGGGCTCGTCGACCACCTTATCCCCCACCTTCAGCACCTCCTTCGCGTGGAAGTGGATTACGTGCTCTCCGTAGTCGGCGAGGTGGGCATACGGGTCGCCCCCCGCGTTATAGGGGTGCGACGGATCGAACTTGATCCCAATGCCCGGCAGCTGTTTCAGCACTACGTCCCAAGCAGCTGGGCCGGTAACGCAGTTCGCCCAAGGGCAATTGTAGAAGCAAACCTTAGTGTTCCTTTCTGCGGCGTACTCGGGGATGCCCTTGTAGACCTCGACCACATCTTTCAGCTTTGCGCCCAGCTTATCGCCCTCGCGGTCGCCGCCGCCCGTCATCACGACGGGGCAGTGAAGATGGGCCGCATAGTTGATCGTGTGCTTGAGCCGCCGCGCGGCTTCATCGCGCTTGACAGCGTCTTTGCTGATGAAGTCTTGCCCCCAGCAGCCTACCGCGCACGCATGCACGAGATGCTGGCGGAGCCAGAGATGCAACTGAGTCGCCTGGGGGAAGCTGTCGTCGAAATCTACGTGGTAGTTGTACTCGACGTTAGAAAGGCCGTTTTCTTGAGCCCACTTGATGTCGCTTTCGTCCTCGTGCTCAGCGATAAAGCCAAGCTTGATCGGCGCTTCGAGATGCTGCATGGCTTTACGATTCGCCGGCGAATCTCTTTTTCCTTGCTAGGCGCTCGAAGTCTGCGCCGACTCCCGAATCGGTAGGAGGATCGTGAACCGGGCGCCTTTGCCCTCCTCGCCGCTTTCGTAAACCTTCCCGCCATGTGCGTCGATGATCCCCTTCACAATGGAAAGACCCAGCCCCATACCGCGCGGGCGCGACGACTTGTAGGGCATAAAAATCGACTCTTTGCTTCCCGCGGCAACGCCCGGTCCCTGGTCTTCCACCTCGATGAGAACGTGCTCCAGTCCCCGCGGGTCCCACTTCGCTCGGCGAAGGTCCTCGGGCGTCGCGACGCGAGTTCTGAGCGCGATTTCGCCGTGTTCCACGAAATGAAGCGCGTTTTCGACCAGTTCGGACATGGCTCGCTCGATTTTCTTTGGGTCGAATTTGAAACCGCCGATGTGCTCGGCGAGGTCGAGCCTAAGCTTCACCGGGCTCGTTTCCGGAACTAGCGCGTTCGCGGCGCCCTCGGCCACCGCGTTGATGTCCGCAAGCTCTTCATTCAGTTTGGTTGCCGTTACAAAATCACGAAACTCATGCAGAATTTCATCGAGCCGCGCAATTCCTTTCTCAAGGCTTTCCGTAATATTCGCAATGCTGCTCCGCGCGAGCTCCGGTTCGCTCAAAAGGTGTTTTAGCTCGTTTAAGTCCCCTTTAAGTGCAAAAACGCGGTTGCCTATCATATGGGAGCTTTTCGCGCTTAATTCTCCCCAAGCGGCCATTCTCTCGCTATTAATCAGTTTCCTAACGCCGCGCAATTTCTGCAAGCCGGCGCCCAACTGCTCTGCGATTGCCATGAGCAGCCTCTCGTCACCCTCGGTAAAGCGGTTGTCGATAAACGGATTGCTCGCCTTTTTCCGCAATGCGCGCATGCAGCCTAACGCAGTTCCGCCGCTCGTGATCGGCACCGCAAGAAAGGATTTAATCTCATCGCGTGGGAACTCGAGATATCTGCCTCGCCACCGCGGGTCTTTGGTCGGGTCGGAAAGACGAACGGGCTCGCAGTGTTCGCAAACCCAGCCAGTACATCCCTCTCCGGCTAAGTACTTGGCTTCAGGAGCGAGCGTCGACGAGCCGACCGTAGCGTTGAGGACGAACGCTTGAGCTCTTTCATCCCAAAGGAAGATCGAGTAGGCGCTGACCCGAAGCACCCTCTGCGTGACCGCCGCCACTCGCTTGAGAAGGTCCTCCTCGGTTTTGGCCTGATCGAGGGCGGTTACGATCTGAAAGAGCGCCTCCTCGGTGATGCGCGAGTCTTCGCGATCCAGCACGATTCCGGCGATCACGGCGAGGAGCTCGAGATTCTCCCTGTCCAAGTCGTCGAATTTCGCGGTCTGATCGGATTCCACGTTGAGTACGCCTCGCATTCGCGCGTTCGCGTCCCTGATCGGCGAGGCCAGCTCGCTGCGCGTCCCCTCGATCAGCCGCCTATACCTGCTCTCGACGAGAACGTCCTGGCTCAAATACGAAGTTCCCGTGGCGGCTACGTACGCGGTGATGCCTTCGTTCTGCTCGTCGCCGATGTTGATCTGCTCGCCCAGAAGGTTTGGGGACCAGTCCTCACCGATGCCCGCGCGCAGGGTCATGTAGCCTTGCTCCGCATTGAAGTCCGCGATCATCGCGTTTCGAGCGCCCGTCATGGTCAGCGCGTTCTCGCAAACGGTGTAAAGGGTTGTGGCGTCGTGGGACAGCAATACCTGCTCTAAAAGTTTGCGCAACAGCAAGACGGTGTCCACGCTGAGATTATGGCCCCGGGGACCCATCGCTCGACTCTTGAAATCGCCGTGATACTTTCGGGTACACTGCCGTTCTTCTTTCGGGGGAGCCCAGAATGACCATTCGTTTCGCTTGAGCTAAAAAAGTACCGGCCAATTTGATCGCGCAGCATTTCGTGAGCTGCTTCGGCCGTGTTAGCTCCTCCCTTCAAGCTTTATCCTTTCGTGCCCGTATGCAATGCATACCGGCCCCCGACCTCATCGGAGCGTTCCCTTGTCATCAAATGAAAACAAACAATCCATATTGAGCTACGCCGGTTTTCTGGACATATTTATCGGCCAGCTTATCTCGCAG
>JACDEQ010000167.1 GCA_013816225.1 Armatimonadota bacterium
GCAAAGGGCGGCGACCCCGTTTTGAAGGGCGAGGAGCACGGCCTCAGCGTCTTCTTCCGCGACGGCGACAACCTGTTCCACGCCTATTCCAGCTACGCACGAGGGGTTGAGAGCCTGACCGACGCCTACCGACTGCTCGACACAACCCCTTACGGGCGACAGGAAGACTTCGAAGACTCTCCGCCCGGCTGGCCGCAACGGCCGACGTACGGCTAGGAGTCATACTCTCCTCATGAGCCCGTTCCTACTTGCCATGACGCTGACCGCCGCGCATGCCGAGCTTCCAAGCAGCGACAGCCTTGCCGAAGACTTTAACAAGGCCATGGGCAAGGTCAGGGTCGTCATGCTCGTCTCGCCGACGTGAGGAGCGTGCGTCCATGGCGCGGACGTGATCCGCGATCAAGTGCATCTCAAGCTCAAGGATAAGCGCCTCGCTACCTTTTCCGTCTTCATTCCCATGGTCCCGGGCGATGGGCACGCTTCTGCCGAGGAAAGCGCGAAGCCTATGAAGAAGGCTGGAATCGCCTCCTATTGGGATGGCGGCCGTCAGCTCGGCGAGGCGTATGGCAAGGTCGTCGAGCTGCCCATGGGGAAGACCATGGCCTGGGACGTCTATTTCGTCTACGGCCCCGACGCGGTGTGGGGCGAAACACCGCCCAAGCCCGCCTACTGGATGCACCAACTCGGCTCGGACGAACGCTGCCTCGATCCCGACAAGTTCCGAGAGGCGGTCGAGAGGGAACTGAGGGCCATGGGGCCGAGCCGACTCGCACTGCTCACTCGCGAGGGTTGCACCGGCACCGCCGAAATGCGCAAGTGCGGACATCGTGCCCGCCCGAGCCGCGCCGGGCCGGTCTGACCTTGAAAGAATTCGGAGAGGAAGTGCAGCAAGATATCGATCCCAACTCTTTCATAGCGAAGAAGACTGCGACCTTGAACCTGGTTCCGTTTGGCCTGTTTCTCATTATAAACGGGCTTATCTGCTGGACTTGGTACCGAGAGCTGGCGCAACTGGAGCAACACATCAGCCCGTTCAACGTGCTCCTCTGGGGTTTGGCCGTCTTTCGGATTGCGAACATTGTTGCCGACGAGCCGGTAACGCGGGCCATTCGCGCGCCCTTCGTGGAGCAGGAAGCCAAGGAAGGGGGCAGAATCGAGGAGACGCCCAAGAAGCGCGGACTCCAGCACACGATCGGATCCTTGCTGTACTGCTCGTCTTGCGTCGGCGTGTGGGTAGCCGCTGGGATAACCTACATGATGGTGTTTTTCCCACTCGTCGCTTGGGTTGTGATTGTGATCTTCGCCATAAGCGGCTTGGAGAGAATTCTTGCGAGTTTGGTAGCAACTCTCGCTCGAGGCGAGAAGTGAGTGTTGAAGTGTCTCTTGCCTGACCGTCCGCGACCACGGGGCTCCGCGAAATCGCGCCGCGGTTCCGCGGACTGGGTGGCCAGGATAAGCGTCTTACAAACTCCGTCTCCGCCTGCCTTGGCGAGCTTATCCGCGAACCCCATCAAGCCGCGGGAAACCTAGCAGGAGCATCCCTTGAGTGCGAGTTCGTTGTGGATGAGCTAAAGCCAGTTGGCTGAATCCGAGGTCTTGCAGTCGCTTTTCCTGGGCACCGAAATCTCATGTCGACGAACCGTCGACCAAATGGTTCAGGCTGCGCGTAGCGCAAAGCAGAACATCGCCGAGGAGGGTCGAGCTAGCGGCACAGGAAAGGAGCACGGCGGATGCATAATATATAGATATGGCACCGTGGCGGATTTTGGTTACACTGCTGCCGAGTGTTGCGTGCCTAATAACGGCAACCGGGCAGACCTTTTGGTATAACGGCGATTTCAATGATGTTCATGCGCACGCCAATGAGGTCAATACATACATCGAATACGCCAAGCAGTACGATGACTTTGACGTTCCTGAAGGCGGGAGAATGGTGGGCAGCGCGTGGTCGCATAACCTCGCATACGGCTTGGATAACGTGGTTGAAGCCGAGATTGAGGTACGCCGAGGCATCAGCGAGGGAAATGGTGGCGAGCTTCTATTTGCGAGGAGATTGCCTTGCGTGATGTACAGGACCGGCCGAAGCGGGTTCGGAATGCTGGAATTCGGTTACAGAGTTCGCGATGTCGGCTACTTCCTGCGGCCGGGACCGTACTTCCTGAACGTCGCGCCGGTTGGATTTGGGAGGGGGCGTTCGTTCGCTTCCGAGACTACAGGCGAAAACGGGATTGGGACTCCGCTGAACAACGGCAACTCATTCTTCGACGCCCCTCTCTACGGCTTTTATTTCACAGCGAACGACCCGTATTGGGGTTACCCTCATGATTTCTCTCAAGGGATAGCAGCGGGCGGAAGCGCCGCGGAGAGTTATGATGTCACGCAGGGCACGGTGATATCCGGAAGCCTTGCGCGCTTGGTCAACCCGGACGACCGCAGATTGGTTATCCGCCCGAGCCTTCCCATTTCGTTGTCGCGGCCTTCAGCCGAAATCGTGGTGCAAGCAACGGCCGGCGCTCCGCCGCTGCCGCGCCTGAAAATTCGGATCGAAACGGCGTGCAGCGGCATTCCGTCGACTAGGGCGCGCCAGAGGTTGGAGTTGTTCAGCTTCACGAGCAATCGGTGGGTTTTGCATGATGAGAGGATTCCATCTGTCGGCGATTCCATTGTCGAAGCGGAACTCATAGATGGCGCAGACGATTACGTCGAGCCGAACACGTTGAGAACCTGGTGCCGCATCGGCTGGTATGATCGAGGGCTACTCAATCTGAGCTGGACCGCGTCTGTAGACCAGGTCGTCTGGTTCACCGGACCCAGATAGGGTTCCGGGGGTAGTGGATAAAATGGCGAGGTGAGCCAATGGCGCCGATGGCGTCCCCCGATCCTGTGCATGGCGCTGATCACCGCCATGTCGTCCACCGTTGTTCACAGCAAGCAGCTCATCCAGAGTGTCGCGAGCAGCTCTCCCGTTCCTGTGTCCGAGGAAGGATTCATGCGCTTCTGGGCATCATGGTGGTGGCTGTTCGTCAAGGGATTCCACGTCCTGGAATTCGCGCTCCTCACCTGGCTGGTCCTGCGGGCGTCCGCGGGGAGAATCACGGTTTCCGCAGTGATCGCACTCGGTTTTGCCACCCTCGATGAGTTCCACCAGACCTTCGTGCCCGACCGCGGCGGTCTCATCACAGACGTTATGATCGACAGCGTCGGCATCGCACTAGCCTGCGTTGCGTGGATCGCCCTCTCGGGAAGGCAGGTTGAGCAAAGGAGCGAGAACTAACCGTCTACGGGCCGGCCCTCCCGCGCATAGCAGTTGCCACGCGCGTGCAGCGAAGCCTAGCGGAGTTCTAACTATCGATCTAAACGCCCCGAAATGTAGTCTATACCGATAATCCATGGATATTGGAAAATCGGCCCGGACGCTTTGTATCGACTCCTTGACTTCACTTTGCCGGTGACAGCTTGTACGAACCTGCCCGGGTTGGCCCCGCGTTCGCGACGGCGAGCGTATCCGATGTCGTTGCTTGCCTTAGCCTGGGACGGCGCCAACTATTGGTCGTCCTCCGGAGGCGGATCCACCGGCCCCAGGCTGGCGCGTTATGCGGCGGATGGCACGTTGCTCGACACGTATGCGCCGGGACTCGATCTCCGGTCGGTCTTCACCAATGGCGCAGCGGGTCCCGTTTACGCGCGGGCGTTCAATAGCTCACAAATCTACGTGCAGACTTCCCCAGGCGTGTTCGGGAACGACGTCGTCCTCTCGGGCGGCTCTCTCGATGCCCAAAGCTCCGTGGCGTTTGGCAATAACGGCGAATTCATCGCAATGAACGCCGGAAACGTTGACCGCTGGGACGCCGCCGGGAATCACATAGGCAGCCTCGCCCTTACCGGTTTCGGCAGTATGTTCAACGAGAACACCTATCCGCAGAACCGTGGCGTTACTTGGATAGGTGGAACGGGTCAAGATGGCTTCGCTACCTTTTCCGAGGGCATGCTTTCCGCTTGGGACGTAGCCGGAAACCGTATCGGCACCACGGCCCGGGTGGCCAGGATAAGCGCCTTGCAAACTCCGCCGCCGCTGCCTTGGCGAGCGTATCCACGAACCATCCTAGTCATGCGGACCTGGTGAGAGCCTTTATTGCGAGTTCGTTGTGAATAAGCGAGCGCCAGTGGGCTCAATCCCAGGGCTCGGAGTTGCTCATGCTGGGCGCCCGCCCGCGTCCTGAGTCGTGTGGTATGTATACGCCGACTGGAGTGGGAATTAGCAGCTAGCGGGACCACCAATGCTCATTGAGCTATCGCAAGGGAAAACTTAAGTAGAATTATCCGGGTTGGACGGTCATAGCTAATGGGGTGCGGGAGATACATGTCGTGGAGTTACACACGCTCGTACGCGTACAACACGTGCCGCCGTCAATTCTTTTACGAATACTTTCCAAAATACGAGAAATACGACGCCGTTGCATACATGCTCAAGAACCTTTCCGCCCCTGAGCTTATCGCGGGCCAGGTCGTTGATTGGAGCATCAACGGAGCATTAGAGAACTTCATCGAGCACGGCGAGCTGCCGGAAGATCTAGCTGAGCGGGGCATCCACGCTTTTAGAAGAGTCATTGCAGCAAGCGAGCGAATCGTTGCAGGGATGAAAGCCGGGAGGAGACCACCAAGGCAAAGCCAACCCTTGCACAGCGACTATTACGGCTATCCACTCCCCAAGGACAAACTAGCTTACTGCGAACAGTTAGTCCAAGATTGCCTCTATAACTTTGAGGTATCCGAAGTTGTCGATCACCTGATTAAGGCAAAGCCAGACCGGTGGGGAAAGATAAAGAAGCCTACTGATTATCCACCGCATTTTCGGCTCGGCGAGCTAATTGTGTATGCTAACTACGATATTTACTTCGAGCTCGACGACTGCCTCTATATTATTGATTGGAAGACCGCTCGGCCGACCGAACAGAATGTCGAGAAAGCTCGGCAGCAGTTAAGCGTTTACGCATTGTACGGCCATGAACACTTGCACTATCCGCCGGAGCGCATCTACGTGCAAGCAGTCTGGCTGCAGCAAATAAGTAGGTGGAATCCGAGCATCGTGATGTCGGAGGCCATTGGAGCCGCACGTCAGACCATTGCCACCGAGTCCGCAGAACAGTACGCATTGGTGATGACCTTACCCCCATAAAACGAGCCATGCGGAGTGTCGTGTTTCGTCCAAAGGAGGAGCGACATGAACAAAGGAACCAGGTATTCGGAAGAGCAGATCCTCAAGGT
>JACDEQ010000168.1 GCA_013816225.1 Armatimonadota bacterium
GAGTGGGGTCGCTCCAAGTTTGAAGGAGTGGCGCGCCAATCTCGTCGAAGCTGGCATTGTGGCGGCGGCTGCCCTTCGAGAGCGCAGGGTGACCGCCCGAAAGGGCGATCATGTTGTACACGAACTTCAATTCCGTCATGGGAATAGCGCCGAAATTGGTGCCGGCAACCGGCCCGCTGTTCCGTCCAAGCCCTATGTCGGTACCGCCTGCGGGCTCGTTGATCCGCGAGGAGATATTTCCGCTCGAAACGACGAAATGCCCGTTCCCGAGCTCTGCCACCCCGAGAGAAATCCCGGAGGTGTTCGCGATGATCGGGTTCAACCTATAGAAGTCGGGTTCCATCGTCTGGACAATGTCGCCGAAACCGCCAAGGCCGATGCTCGCCAGCGTCTGGCGAACGATCGCGTGTCCACCGTTGTGGCTGCCCATATACGCAGCGTCGAAGTAGCCGAGCGAGAACGGGTAATTCAGGATGGGATGGAAGGGCTGTACGACCTGGGGATTGGCTCCCGTCGCGACAGTCGTAAATGGAACCGGAAAACCGTTGAACCCATCGACGGACTGCGTGAAGGACTTGTCGAACCAAAGCGTTCCGCCCGCATCGATAAATGCTTGGAGCTTGTCGCGCTCTGCGGTGTTCAGGCTTATGCCTCCTGGAGCGTGAACCATTAAGACGTCATAGTCGGCAACGTTCGCAACCTGTGACAGCTCGACCTCCCAGTAAGCGGCCATGTTCTTGTTGAGCCTGGTGCCTGCGCTAAAATTCGTTGTTCCGGTGAGCGTATTCCACCGGCCGGCCTGCCGCCTCGTGAAGGTGGATCCTCCGTGCGGATTAACAAAGACCCAGCTCGCGGGCTTAACATCCGTCCGCTTCTCCAGGTTGAAGAAGACATAGGGGTCGGCGTTCGTAGGCTCTCCCCCGCTGGGGTTGGGAAGCAAAAGGACGCCGCACTTGATCGTAACAGGGGCCTTTGCGTAACCGACCGGCTGCGCCTGGGCCAGGCACAGTCCAGCCGTAACGAAGGCAAGTGTTATCACGGGTTTCAGGAAGCTCCTCACGGGTTCACCTCTCCAAAGTAGAGCAATTTAGTGCCGACCGGCAGCTTCGGCATGGGTGGAAGCGGCCTGCCGTAGGTGTCGGTGCGTATGATCGCCGCAGCGGGGTCGAACGAACCACCGACCCTTCCCGACACGAGGACCGGGTCGTAGTTGATGTAAAGGTTGGGTACGTACCTGCTGTTCGAGAAATCCGGCTGAGTTGACCCCGGTATTCGCGGGAAGTGTTGATCAGGGACATATTGACCCGACTCGCCATACTCCGCAGGGATCCATCCCCAGCGTCGAAGCCACTCGGACTGGTCCGCCATCACAGGCGGGAAGTTTTCGCTAACGCTGCCAACCACTGTTATTCTTACGTCTACCGGCTCGCCGTAGAACGGATACTCTGCCGCAGCCTGATACGTCGCGAACCGATCCGAAGCATTCGTAAAGCTATCCCGCCGGTCGTTAGGATTCGGATTAGCCCACGGGCCCGGGATCACGAAGAAGCTGCCTTCCTGAGCGTATACAGCGGCCTCGATCCGGACGTCGAGGGGCTGCACGGCCAACCTGCTGAAGTAGTAGTCGCCCCGTCCGGGAACAGCGATCGTGTTGTCGGTCTTGAAACGGAACACGTTATCGATCCCACCACCGAAGAGCTGGTAAGCCCCGCTCAACGGGAAAATTTCGAACCGACGCTTTTCGTAAACTGGCAGCACTTGGAAGGCGGGGTCCGCAAGCCCGTATGTCGGGATGGTCGGCCCGGGGGGGAAGAACTGCGAAGCGGCATTCGGCGGGTTCACATTCTCGAACATGAACTCAGGAGCAGCGCCTCGGCCGGGGTTCAGCAGGAGATTGATAAATGTGTTTCGGTCGAAGTCCGCGGCGTGAGCCATGAAGATCGAAGTGTTGACCGGATTTCCCCCTCCGGAGTTCGGGTTGTTGAACGTGTAAGACGTCACGAATGGCTGCCCCGTGAGTGGGTCGACCGGGAACTGGATGAGCGCCTCGAAGTTGTGGCCGCCGTCCACCTTGAGCCGGGCCGGGCTCGTCGGGTCGGTGTTGTCACGAACGACCTGCAACGTGTTCGTGAGCGCCGACCCCACGAACTGGCTTGTGTTCAATGCGACGTTGTCGCGACAGAGCAGCGCCAGGCTCGAGGTAGGCGCGCCCTTGATGATGCTCCCCTCGACGTAGCCGGTGCCAAGCGACACGATTGTCAGTTGAACACCGCGGATGGTCAACCCGCTGCTGAGTGCAGGAATCACGCCGCGAATTCGGATATTTCCTTCGGCGAAGATGATCCCATTGAAGGCCATGCCGAGCAGGAAGTCCGCCTGCGTCGGGGTGCCGAAGCTGGAGATGCCGGGCGTCAACTCGTTGATGATCCGCAAATCGGTCGGGCCGGAGCCGAAGCCGAGCTTGAATCTGAGCGAATGCCTGGCCGTGTCACCGCCCGAATAATTCCTCCACGTGTCGCGATTGTTCTTCAGATTGCGTGTAATCTCAAAGCCATCGGACCTAAGCGAGATGTGTGCTGCGGGCGGGATGTAGTACGGGCCTTGCCAGAAACCATCCGGGTGCTTGTTGGGATTCAGCCAGTCATACCGTTGCGAATAGCTGCCGTCCCCCGAATCGCGGTTCAGGTCGTCACGGTTACCCAAGTACACACCACGGCCATAGCCGAGTCGGCCGATGTTGAACCCGCCGGGGCCGACGCTGCCACTGTCGCGGGTCGCAAGCCTGTAGCGCATTCGGTTCGTGTTGGGGTCGTCTTCATCGATGATCGGAGGCTCTTTGCGTTGCGCGAGCCTCGGGAAACCCGAAGGGTCTGCTTGCTCGCGCCCGTCTCGCAAAACCCCACGGAAGGTGCTAAACGTCGGGTCGGCGCTGGGGACCGGGAAAAAGGGAGTGAGCGCAGTGCCAGCGGCGCGGAAAATCCTGAGAGGCGTCGTCGATTCCTGGTAAGTTAGGTTGCCGGTGATGCTGATGTGGTCCCCGAAATCGGCGTTCAGATAAACGTCGAGGCCGGAGGCGCCATTTCGATCCTGAACGTTGCCATGAACAAGAACGTCCGCGTTGAAATAGAGCGGAGCGCCGAGAGGTCGGATGATGCCGCCTGGACTTGGGGCGAGCTCGCCGCCGAGGACCTTCTTAACCCTAACAGGGTTCCCCAGGTAGTTTGCTCCCATGTCGACCGGGTTGCCTATATCGACAGGTTGATTCCGCTCGTCCTTGTTCGTCACATACCACGCGGACTCGATAATGCCGATCGGCACGATCGCCGTCAGTTCACGGACATTCTGGTTGTTCGGCTCCTTCGTCGTGGTAGGGTCGAGCGCGTTGAATGCGCCCGGCCGTCCGGCGACATCGATGATCGTGTAGGCACGGAGCTTGCCGCGGTTGTTGACGGCGCCACCTTGCTCGAACATCTCTTGCCCGCTCGGCGAGTAGCGAACCCGGGCGAGCGATCGGCCGTCTTGGTAGTTCAGCCGTGTGTAAGCGCCGAGTCCATCCGAGCCGCCCTTGTCCAGTGGGTTGTTTGCGGCCGGGTCCCTCTGCCGCCGCAGCCAGAAATAGTCGGGATCAGGATTCGTCGCCGTAGGGTTTTCCGGATCGGAGTTCGGTCCGAGGCCGGGAGGTCGGTTAGGATCGACGTCTGCGGGCACAGGCAGCGGGGGTTGCGGCCGCCAGTCGGCGCCATCCTCGGAAAACCGCAACTGCGAATAAGCGTAACGAACTCCGGCCTGCGCAAGGTCGTTGGTCACGTTCCTTTCGCGAGCGATGCCCGTAGAACCCAACTCGCGGCCCACGACGAGTACGACCACGAATCCCAACGTTACGAGAACAAAGAGGATGATGAGAACGATAACCAGGGTCTGACCCCCGGATCGCTTTAGCTCGGAACCTTGCTTGTTTGTCTCTTGCTGCATGCCGCTACCTTGCAAAATTTCTAATCGCCACCACGTCCGACACGGTCACCGTTTGGGGAGCCACGGTGTAACCGCCCGAGAACCGCCGAATTGTAAGATCGACCCGGATTTGTTGATTGCTGTCGTAATCAACGACCACCGCATCGGCCGGTTGATTAACTTGGAAGTCGAAACGAATCACGATGTTCCCGGGAGGCAGTACGAGGGTCGGATCGCTATGAAATTCGATATAGCCCTTCTTGAACCGTGGCTCGATGAAGTTCCTTACGTCCGCATTGGTGCTCGGATCGGGCACACCATATGTGTTCCAGTTCGGCGGCCGCAGGTCGGTGTAGTTGATTCGGTACTGATTCAGGCCAACGACTTCTGTGGCCGCAACTCGGCCGTATCGAATCGGCAACCCGAAGTTGGGGCCGGGCCGCTGGTCTGGCCCGATAACAACCTCGCTTCCCGGCGTGATCTTGGAGTGCGGGTTCGCGTAGCCGGAGACCATCGGCTGGAAGGGATTGAAGTCAGGCGCGTTTCCAGGGAAAAGCGTCGAATTCCGAAGATCTATGAACCGGCGTCCCAGAACGCCCGAAGGGTCGTACTGAGCGCGAGTCGGGCTGTTCAGCCATCCGGTCAGCGTCCCGTTCGGCACGCTGGTGGGTTGCGTCGGATCGTAGCCCAGGGCCGCCCGGGCGGGGAAGCGCATCTGTACACGCCCCCGGCGCTGATCCGCTGTGAAAATCATGAGTTCGGGGGTAATCCCGCCGCCCCCAGGATAAATGTTCGTGCCGATGCGCGGATTGCCACCCGCTGCTGTGGCTTGGTAGCCGCTGATGTTGAAAATCGGGCGGCCGTCGACGTACTCGCTCACGTCGTTCTGCGGATCGAAGTAAACAATTTCGTTGAGATAGTTCGGCGTGCCGACCGGCTGTCTCCAGCGGGCGACGTAGTAAGGCGGCCGCGGCGTTTGTCGCGGGTCGAGCCGATAAATGCGAGCCAACGTGTCCGTCGTCCATCCGGGCATTTCCGTCTGGAAAAACTCGGGTGCGAGCCGCGCGCTATCGACGACCTCTTCGCCAAGCCGCTGTGTCCGATTAGCCTTTGCCGGCTCAGAGCTAACTCGAACCGCTTGAAAGTTGACCAGCGAGCGGACCTTCGGAATCGTCCCGCCTCCGGCATACGGCTGGTAAATCAAGTCCCCAGTCGCTTCGTCGATCTCGGGCATGATCATGTCGGTTCGAGAGTCCTGCACAACCAAACGCGCTTCCC
>JACDEQ010000169.1 GCA_013816225.1 Armatimonadota bacterium
TCGCGCGAGGTTCCGTCACCGCCATGAGGAGTCGCTGGATTCGGGGATGCCACACCGCCGCGACCGGCGTTTGGCTCGTGATATCGAGCTTCAGGGAACGGCCGAGGGTCGGCTTCATCTGGCGGTACTCGACATTGCCCTGGTTCCATGTAAACAGCCACAGCTGCTCGGGGCCCGTGGTGCGTACGAGCGTCGGTTCGGCAGCGTCTTTAGCCACGACGGAGCCGACTCGTCTTAAGGTACGGTCGAACGAATCGAGGACAAGTCCGTTCGCCGCCGGGTATGCCACGAAAAGCTTGTTGAATGCCTCCACCGCGTGAGCATCACCGGAAACGCCGTTAGGAACAATTTTGATCGGAGCGCCGAGCTTGCCGTTCTGGACCAAGCGCGCTACCAAAGCTCCGCGCCGAGATGGCGACAGGCCCGCTGCCGACCATTTGGCTAAGTCCGTTTCCTTGTGCAGAACCGGATAGATCACGGCCAAGTCATTGCCGAGCGTCGCCAGAACCGGCGAGCCGGCGGCCTTGCCGGCCTCCAACAACGGACCGACGTTCGTGCCGTAGCCGTCGTTGATATCCGCGCGGACGTGCTTCTCGCCGAAGACGGTATTGCGGTTCCAGTCGATCAGCGTCTTGTTCGGTCCGTCGGGCTTGATCTGAAAATGGTAGGGGCCCTTTGTGAGGAAACGCAGGTCAGCCTCGGGGTAGGGCAGCGCCTCGTCGAGGTCGCTCTCGTTCAGCTTCAAGGAGGCGAACTGGCCCGCGCTGAAGTGCACTTTGTACGAGTCGCCGTCGAGGGCGTAGCTGTAGTCGTAGTTCATCAGGCTCGTGTAGAGCGGGCTGACGTCGTCCGAGCCCATCGCGTGGTGATCGAGGCCGAATTGGTGACCCAGTTCGTGGGCGATCGTCCACCAGTTGTTGCTGCACCCGGCCCAGTCGGGTCGGTTCGCTTGTCCGCCGCCGCCGGTATTGGGGTCGAGCAGCACGCCGTGGCCGATACCGCGCCAATCCTTCATGCAGTGGTCGTAAAGCTCCGGGTAGCCCTTGGCGTTGTCGGCTTCGCTCGCCGGGTTGCCCCACACGGGGATCACGTTGATGCCGGTCGAGCCGTCGAGGTTCTTGTTAGGCATCGCTCCGAAGAACTTCTTGAGCTGGTCGAGCGTGCCCTTCACGCTCTCGTGGGTCATGCCATGGCGCAGGCAGACGACCAGGAAGAAGTCCGCCTTCTTTGGGCTGCAGCCATGCGCCTTGGGATCGATCGGTCCGTGGCCCGCTACTTCCCACGCGTCCGGCAACCCATCGCTATCCGAATCGACGATGTCGTCGAACCCGCCGGCGACCAGCAACGCCGCAACCATTGCCCCCAAGAGAACCACATTCGCAATTTTGCCACGTTTCCGGGCAATCCCTTGTCCCTTATGGGAGAAGCTGGCCGCAAGGCCGGATGAGGGGTATCCCCATGGAGAGCGGGCCGAAACGCGTGAAAGCTGCCTGGCGGTAACATCGCCTGAAGGAAGATGGATATCCAATCAGCGCTTAGGCGACAGTATCGCGCCGGCTTGGCAATGCTCCGACAAGCTGTGGAGCGTTGTCCCGAAGAGGTTTGGATCTTCGGCGAACATCCGCGATCCTATTGGCGCATCGCGTTCCACGCAATTTACTACACGCACCTCTACCTCCAACCCAACGTCGATGCGTTTGTGCCATGGGAAAAGGACCGAGAGGACTGCGCCGCGCTCTGGGGCGACCCAGACGTTCTGGAGCCGTACACCAAGTCCGAAATCCTCGATTACATCGACCTCGTAGCCGCGAGTCTCGATAAAGCTGTCGATCTCCTTGACCTCGATTCCGGTGAGACGGGCTTCTGGTGGTACAAGGATATGGCCAAACTGGATCATCAGTTGATGAACCTTCGCCATCTGCAAGGCCACGTCGGCCAATTGTCGGAGCTACTGATGGCCCAAGGGACCGACCTCGACTGGGTCGGCCAAGCACGACCCTGATTCCTTATAATGGCAAAGGTGATCGTCGATAATGCGACAGGAATCCCGACCGTTCCAAATGAAACAGGTTCATGGCTGACGCAATCGTAACCGGACCGCTTTCGTTTACAGGCAAATACCTGACAAAGCTTCTAATCGAGAGCGGCAAGAGTGTCGCGGGCTTCACCAACGACGTTTCGCGCGCGAACCCCTTTCCAGGGCGATTGGATCTGGTCCGCTACTCCTTCGACAACGTGGATTCAATGGCCACGGCGATGCGCGGCGCTCGAACTTTCTACAACACCTATTGGATACGTTATCCGCGGGGCGAAATGACGTATGAGCGCGCGGTGCAGAACTCCATCGCTCTCTTCTCGGCTGCGAAGCTTGCAGGCGTTCAGCGGATCGTCCATACGAGCATCGCCAATCCTTCCGCCGACTCGCCGTTCGGTTATTACCGTGGAAAGGCCGGCGTCGAGCTTGCGCTTGTGGCAAGCGGCATTCCTCATTCGATTCTAAGACCGACGGTGTTTTTTGGTAAGGAAGACATACTGATCAACAATATCGCTTGGCTGGCCCGGCATTCGCCTCTGTTCCTCGTCGCGGGCAATGGCAATTATAGGATCCAGCCAATTGCTGTCGAGGATTATGCGGCCCTCATGAACGAGCACGGCGAAAGGGATGAAGCCTCGATCACCTGCGACGCGGTCGGTCCCGAGACGTACCCTTTCGTCGATCTGGTGGAACTAATAAAGAAAGAAATAGGCTCCCGGGCAAGGATTGTGAGGGTTCCGCAGCGTATCTTCTATCTGGCGTCTTTGTTAATGGCGCCGCTCGTTCGCGATACAGTCGTTACCTGGGATGAAGTGCGCGGCCTCATGGCGAACTTGTTAATATCGAATGAATCACCGATGGGTCGAACCTCCCTGAAGACCTGGCTTTCCGACAACGCCGGCACGGTAGGCGTCGAGTACCATTCTGAAAGGTCTAGACACTACGGAGAAGGTAGGGTGTCAGCATAAAATGCCTACGACTAGGTACTCGCCGGGTGCCCTCCACCGATGTGAGTTACCCCGTGTGGCACGGTCAGATTCGCGCGAATCAATTTCAAGGGTTGCAGACCTCCGAGCAAATCTGTCCGTGGACGGGATTTCGGTAACATCACACGGACAAATTCGGTGCGAAACACGTAAAAGGCGACAGAATACAAGCGAACCCGTCCGGCCACCCTCCGAACGAGCGATGCCTGAAGTTCCGTCGAGTCCGACAAGCGACGTCGAGGCCGAGGCCATCCGATTGCTTTGGCTCAAGAACAATCCTGACGCTCAGGCGGACGATCCCGTTCCTGCTGAGCAGGCAAGCTTGCTGCTGCACGAAGTTAGGCAGCGCAAAGAGCTAATCGAACGGCGCGCACTCGACATGCTGCAAAGGGCAACGCGAAACCCTCCGACTCGTGGCGGAAACTACAGCAGACACATGCAATGGTTTGTTCTCAAGGTGCTCTTACCGTTGATGATTCTTGGTCTGCTGGTTGCCGGCGTGCTGAGTGTGATCAAGTGGCTTGGCCGGTAGGAAAGGCACGACGCCAAGCTCCAGGGAGGATCGAACCCATGCCTCGCCTCGACGTGGAGGGTTTGGCCATGGGATTAGGAAGGCGGAGGCACAGTAGCGCCGGCATCCTGCCGGCATCGTGATAAAGACAGTGCCGGCAAGATGCCGCCGCCACAAAGGCGGCTAGCCTTTGAGGGCTTCCGCGCCGCCGACGATTTCGAGAATTTCTTTGGTGATCGAGGCTTGGCGCATGCGGTTGGCTAGGAGCGTGAGGTCCTGGATCATCTCGCCGGCGTTGTCGGTGGCGCTGGTCATCGCGGTCATGCGCGCGCCGTGCTCGCTCGCGGTCGATTCCAAAAGTGCCTGCAGCACCAGGGTCAGCGCGTAGCGGGGAAGCAATTGCCCCAAGAGGGCGGAGGCGTCGGGCTCGAAGGTGTACGTCTTCGTAAACTGTTCCGCGGCGGCGCCCTCCGCGGCCGCGGGCGGCTCGATCGGGAGCAGTTGCACGACCTGGGGTGTCTGCCGGACCGGCGAATGAAATCTGCTGTAGACGAGGTGGATCGCGTCGACCTCGCCCGATTCGAACATCTCACGCGCCTTCGCCGTGATGGCGCGCGCGTGCTCCATGGTCGGCCCGCTCGTGGGTACGGTGACGGTATCCGCAAGCTCGACGCCGCGGCGAGAGAAGAACTGCGTGCCCTTCTTGCCCACGCCGATCAGCTTGCGTCCGCCCGGGGTCTCGTGCAGTAAGTCGCCTGCGCGGCGGATGAGGTTGGTGTTGAACGACCCCGCCAGCCCTCTTTCCGCCGTGAACAGGATCACTCCATAATTGTCGACCGGCCTGCGCTCCAGAAGGGGATGTGACGGCATGTCGCCCGCCGCCGCCATGCTCGACATCAGCTCGCGCATCTCCTCCGCATACGGACGCGCTTCGAGCACGCGGTCCTGGGCGCGGCGCAGCCTCGCGGCGGCGACGAGCTTCATCGCGCGCGTGATCTGCTGGATGTTCTTCGCGCTCCGGATGCGGCTTCTGAGTTGCTTTACGGTTGCCATTGGTTAGACTGAAGACTGAAGACTGAAGACTGAGGACTGAAGACCACAGACCAAGACCCTCCGGTCTCCAGTCTGCAGTCTCCAGTCTTCTCTCTACTAGCTCGCTGCCTCCACCGGAGCGGCCGACTTTTTGCCTTCAAGGAACTGGTGCTGGAATTCGGAGATCGCCTTGCGGGCGTTCTCTTCGACGTCCGGCGTCCACTCCTTAGTCGTCCGCAGCTTCTCGATGAGGTCAGGATACTTCTCGTAGACATAGCCGAGAAGCCCCTTCTCGAACTCCTTGATATCCCTGACCTCGATCGGGTCGAAGTACCCGCCGACGCCGGAGAAGATCGAAATAACCTGGTCCTCGACGCTGTACGGCGTATAGATGTCCTGCTTGAGCAGCTCGTTGAAACGCTGGCCACGCGCAAGCTGCTGCTGGGTGGCCTTGTCGAGGTCGCTCGCGAACTGGGCGAACGCTTGGACCTCGCGGAACTGCGCCATTTCGAGCTTCAGTTTTCCGGCGACCGATTTCATGGCCTTGACCTGCGCGGCGCCACCGACACGGGAGACCGAGATGCCGACGTTGATCGCCGGTCGGACGCCCGCAAAGAACAGGTCCGGCT
>JACDEQ010000170.1 GCA_013816225.1 Armatimonadota bacterium
CTGGCAGCGGCTGCGGATGGTCAGCGGGACCTTGTTGAGCTCGGTGGTCGCCAGGATGAAAACTACGTGCGATGGCGGCTCCTCGATGGTCTTCAAAAGGGCGTCGAACGCTTTGCCCGAGAGGTCGTGGACCTCGTCGATCACGAAGACTTTGTATCTCCCTTCCATCGGTTTGTACTGGGCCGATTCGATGATGTCGCGCACTTCGTCGACGCCTGATTCGCTCGCGGCGTCGAGTTCGATCACGTCGCCTCCGTTGCCGGCGGTGATCGCGATGCACAGCCAACAGACTCCGCAGGGCGTCGGCGTCGGCCCGTGCTCGCAATTCAGGGATCGGGCGAGGATTCGGGCGGAGCTGGTTTTGCCGGTGCCACGGGGCCCGACGAAGAGGTAGGCGTGCGCGATGCGGGAGCTCGTGATCGCGGCCTGGATGGTCTTCGTGATGTGGTCTTGCCCGACCAGGTCATCGAAGGTTTGGCTGCGATATTTTCGGTAGAGGGCTACGTGCGCCAAGGTTGGAAACGGCTCCAAGTCGCCGGGAATGGTGCGTCGCACGGTTGTTCGACTTACCGTTGCTGCCTTCCAGCCCTGGCGGGGTTCGCCGAAGTTCCGCCGCGCAGTTCCCGGCTCATCGGATTATACCGGGTGGGGGTGTGAGACTGGAGACTGGAGGCTGCCTGCTCCGCTTTATACTGAAAGGACGACAGGCGGCCCTTCTGGCGCCGGCTTCTAGCCGGCATTCCGCAAGAATCCAACGTGCCTTCTCCCAACAAGGTGAAGGAGCGCCGTTCCGCCTCGTGCCAACTTCTATAGATCCAAGCTTCACGAAAGCGGTTTTGAAGTTCTCGGAATGAGGATGCGCCACAAGTATCTCATGAATGCGGAAGAAGTCCTGGTGTCTAAACGCGTGAAGATCCGCGCGCTTTGCCGCAAGTACGCGGTCAAGCGGCTGCGCCTGTTCGGGTCGGCTCTGCGCGACGACTGGGATCCGGACGCAAGCGACTTCGACTTTTTGGCCGAGTTCGAACCGCCCGTGAGGATGAATGCCTTCGACCAATTCATGGGATTCGTTCTTGAAATTGAAGCTTTGCTCGGGCGAAGAGTTGACGTGGTGGATTGGAATGCCGCCAAGAACCCGTTCTTCAAGCGCCATGCCGAGAGCCAAGCGAAGGACATCTATGCGGGCCTGAGACGGCTGCCGCGCTCTATGACATGAGCGTCGCTGCAGATCGAACCGCAGAGGCAACGTCTTTGGCCACATTCGAGCTGTACGAGACGTCCTGGTTAATGAAGTCGGCCGTCGAGCGGCAGTTCACCATTCTAGGCGAGGCTCTTGTGCGCGTGCGGGACCTGGAACTGCCCATCTATGGGCGTTTTCCGGACGCGGCTAAGATTATCGGTTTGCGGAACATCATCGTTCACGGATACGACGCTGTCGATCCGAGAGTGCTCTGGTCCATCGTGGAGGAACGGTAGAGCGCGCTGAGGGAATCGATCGCCAGCCTGCTCGACGAGGCCCGCGGGCAAGGATTGTGACTCTCCCGAGAAGGGTCGGCAATGCTTGAACTGACCGTGGCGCGTCGCACGGTTGTTCGACTTACCGTTGCCCCTTCCAGCGCGCGGGTGCCAAGCTATTGGGGTGTGTGTTCGGGATAAGCGGCTGACAGGTGCCAATAGCCATTAGGGTCGCGAGCTTATCATTGGCGGCCTCCGATTTCGTCGCCCTTAGAGCGTGCAACGATTCGAAGCGTAGACAGGTGCGCAGTTCCTTTGCCAGTCTCCGGGGGGCGCGTACGTGTTAACCTAAGCAACCTTCGGCGAATCGAAAGTCGTCGTGGGCAAGCTACCGTCAGTGCTTGGGAACGAAATCGAGCATACGCTTGCTCTGAGCACCCAAGTCCGCTCTTCGATTGCGAGTCAGGGCACCCGACGCGGCAGAGCGTGGCTTAATTCAGCGAGTTTCGGAGAGGAATTCGCCGACAGATGCCGACATGTCACTGAACAAGAGCCTGCACGCTGCCAAGAACGCGAAGAAGGACGAGTTTTACACTCAGCTTTCAGACATCGAAAAGGAACTCAAACACTACAAAGACCATTTCCAAGGCAAGGTCGTACTGTGCAGTTGCGACGATCCGTGGGTCAGCAATTTCTTTCACTATTTCGCGCACAACTTCGAGAGCTTAGGGCTGAAAAGCTGATCCCTACCTGTTACAAGAACAGCCAGCCGGATATGTTCAGCGAGCACACGTCCGAAAAGGCCGTGTGGCTCGCGCTTGCTCAGCCCGGTGGCGAGATTGCGCGCTGGCCCAACCAGATTCTGTACAATTAGAGAGCGGTGTTGACTATTTGCGAAGAGTTGGAGAAGCTGAGGACCTACTGTGAGGAGTGTCCACCAGCGAACGAGGCTGAGACATGCCACTGGGCAATCCTGCCCCTGATCGAGGCCTGCGGCTACGCAAAGTTCGAGATCGGAAGTCAAAAGACGGACGGCGCAGGCAAGTATCCCGATTACACGGTCCTATGGAACACCCCCGACAAGTGGTATCTGGAAGCCAAAGCCTGGCGCGAGAAGCTTTCGGATGAACACGTCAATCAGGCCATCTACTCGGCTTATTCAACCGGCCAGCGGTGGGTCGTTTTGTCCAACGGTAAAGAATGGCGCCTTTACGACGCCCGGATCCTCGGGAGCAAGCCGTCGGACAGGCTCGTGTTCACGGCTCACCTCAACAATGGGACGGCGATGGAGGAACTCTTAACCGCTCTACGTAAGGAATCCGTAACTTCGAAGGCGATCGAGCAGTTCGCGGAGCAAGCGCGTCTGCGCATGATCATCGAGAATCAGCTCTCAGACAGCTCCAGCGTTCTGTTGCGGAAGATGGCAGAGGTACTCAAACGCGAGTTGGGCGTCTCAAATGCGAGCCCGGACAGTGTCAAGGCAGTTCTTGAAAGCCGGCATCAGCAGGCTGCGGCTGCGCCCGCGATTGAAGAGAATGCGGCCAGCGAGGCCGACCAGCGAACCTATGCTGCTCCAGTGCCGGTTGCGCCATCGACGGTGGCCGAGGACGCTTCTGCACTTGGCGAGCCAATGTACTTGCTGACACCGGTGAAAGATGAGCCGGGATATAAGGTCCGTGACCCCCTAGAAACGCTGATTGGGAACGGTTGGTACGTGTTCGGCGAGGGCACAACGGGTCGAAAGAAACTGAAGCCAGGGGATAAGATCGCCTTCTAACACACCGGCGTAGGCGTAGTCGCCGAAGCTGAGGTCGAGACCTTTCCCGAGCTTGGCGAAGTGCCGGGCGTTAAGCATCCGGAGAAGTTCCCGTGGCGGTTCAGGGTTCGCGACGTGCGGTTCTTCTTTGATAGGCCTATTCGACTGAACGATATCCAATTTCGCGAAAAACTGGACGCGTTTCGTGGCCGCGAGAATCTGTATAACTGGTCCTGGTTCGTCCAGGCGACGAGCAAGGTGACGAAGCACGATTTCGAAATCCTCACCGGGCAACAAAGACTGGAACGGATCTAGGGGCGGGTGGCTCTCGCTGCCCACGCTCCTGCACGGATAGGTGGGGGCCGGTCCGGTCCTAGCCTCGGTCGCGGAGCGAAGCCGTTCCCAACCGTTCAGGATTCCCGACCGGTCGAAGCCAGCCCAACCGGTGCGACGTTTAGACCGCCAGGCCGTGGTGCTCGCTGTAGCGCCGGAAGAGGTTGTGGGCGGCGGGATAGCACGAGTGCGGCGACATGAAGTGGGGTAATTCGAAGGTGATGATCTTCTCGGCCACCTCGGCGGCGGCTTCGAGCTTGAAGCGCAGATGGCGCCAATCCGCCGGGGGAAACTTGATTGGCATGTCTCGGTCGAAGGTTTCGACGTTTGCCCAGATGGTCACGTCGTGCTTCTTTCCCAGCTCGCCGATGCCGCGGGTGAGGCGGGGCAGCTCCTCATAGTGAATCTGCCCGTCCTGGAACGCGCAGATGTCGAACGCGCCGCGCGTGGCCTGGAAGATGCGGTCCCAGTGCTCGAAGCTCTCGTCGAGCGAGAGCGCAGCCTCTCCCATCTGCTTGGAGCCCTGCGGGTAGGGCGAGATCAGCACCGGCGCGTCCTTCAGCTCCTTGCACTTTCGCCCGATGTGGTTGAAGAGCTCGATGATGTGAGCGTCGTTTTTCCCGGTCTCGTGGCTGAGGTACCAGCCGGCGAAGCTGGCGTGGTGGCCATAGCGATCCACAGCCTCCTCAAGAAAGGGGAGATTCAGCTCGACCTCCTTCCACCAGCTCCGCCTCAGCCAGTGGAATCCGCTATCGTAGGTCCCAAAGAAAACTTTCAGCCCATACTCGTCCGCGAGGCTGAAGAAGAGCTCTCCCAGGTCTTCGTAGACCGGCAGCAAACCCGGGATCGAGCGGGCGGGGAAGATGCATTTGTTCCGATAGCCGGCGCGGATGATGATGACCGTATCGATCCCGATTTGCGGGTAGAGCGCAAACTCCTTGCGCCACTCGTCCTCGCCCCAGTTCTGGGAGGGGATGTCGTGCGTGATTTCGTCGAGGAAGGTTCCGGTGATGCACGCAGGTATCGCCACGGCGGAAGTTTACCGGCGTGAGCCAATCCTCATCCGCGGCGGACGAACGCCCTTGTAAGCGATGACGGCAGCGCACACGCGCTCACTGGACCGACATTCCCATCGGCAGTCGGCAGTCGAGGCCTAATCGATGCGCAAGCTTTTCCTGATGATGACGTCCTCGTCCAGCTTAGTCTCGATCTCTTTGTAGCCGGGAGTGGCAACGAAGAACGGGCCGTCGCCCCGGCGCAGCATTTGATCCTGCGAAATCTCGAGGCGGGCGAAGAGTATCCGCGTCCCCTCCCGCTCGGTGGTATTCAAGTAGTTCTTGTCCGTCATCCCCTCGCCGCTAAAGCCGACGCGGTCTTGGATGTGCGGCGGCGCGCTGCGCGGGTTGAAATAAAACTCGATGAAGAACTTGTCCGACTTGAACGGGTACATCGTCGGGTTGCGGCTCATGTCGATTTTGCGGTCGAAGCGGCCGTTCTGTGTGTAGAGCGGATCGAGCATGTACGTCTTCTTCTTATCACGCTCGAAGTCCAGCGACGGCGCGGGCTCCCAGAGGAGGTTGTAATCCGAATCCCGAATCACCATCCGCACGCGAGCGCCCGTCGTGGGG
>JACDEQ010000171.1 GCA_013816225.1 Armatimonadota bacterium
CGACGGTGCTTTTCATGGCGAAGCAGTTCGTCGAAGGCGGCATCGCGGACTGCGTTCTGGCGGTCGGCTTCGAGAAGATGGAGAAAGGCGCACTGGCGCTAAACTCAATCGGCGCCGCAAACCCGCTTTCTCGCCACCTCGAATCAATGGTCCAGCTCCGCGGACAATCGGACGCGCCGCCCGCCGCGCAGTTGTTCGGCAACGCTGGGCGCGAGCACATGGAGAAGTACCAGACCAGGCCCGAACACTTCGCGAAGATCGGTCACAAGAATCACCGGCACTCCGTCAACAATCCGTACGCACAGTTCCAGAATGAATATTCGCTTGATGAGATACAAAATTCGCCGATGATTTATGAGCCTCTGACGAAGCTGCAATGTTGTCCGACTTCAGACGGCGCGGCGGCGGCGATTCTCGCCAGCGAGGAGTTTGTCAAGAAGCATGGACTCCAGCGGCAAGCCGTCGAGATTACCGGCATGGCGATGGCGACTGATCTGCCTAGTACCTTCGACGAGCGAAGCTCGATCAAGCTTGTCGGCTATGACCTGACACGCAAAGCCGCGCAGAAGGTTTACGAGCAATCAGGTCTGGGGCCAGAGAACGTCGACGTGATCGAGCTGCACGACTGTTTTTCCGTTAACGAGTTGATCACGTATGAAGCGCTCGGTTTGTGTGAGGAAGGCCGGGCCGGCGAGCTGATCGACTCCGGCGCGGTGACTTACGGCGGGCGCTGGGTGGTGAATCCTTCCGGCGGACTGATTTCCAAAGGGCATCCGCTGGGGGCAACTGGGCTGGCGCAATGCGCCGAACTTAACTGGCAATTGCGCGGGCAGGCCGGCAAGCGTCAGGTCGAAGGCGCGAAGGTGGCTCTCCAGCACAATCTTGGTCTGGGCGGAGCCGCCGTCGTGACGATGTACGCCCGTCCGCAATGGTCGAATTGAGTTGTCACGCGAAAAAAGGCAAGCTCATCGATTTATTTGGAGTGCGCCGGCAGAGCGCAGCGACGACGGCGCTTAGGCATAGGATTGGGATGGCACATTCTGAGCAACGCCAAGAGTTTGTCTTAGAAAGACGGCCGCCTTACTCTCCGTGAAATATTTGCGTGACGTTGACCTCTTGCCGAACGACTTATAGGTGTACGATCCAGACTGACGCGTTGAGGATTTTTTGCCCGTGCCCAAGGAACAGTTATCTGTCCACAAACTCCAACCAATAGTGGCGCAAGCTGGGCGAGGGCAGAATTCAAACCCCTGGACGTGATAAGTTCATCGGCAAAATAAATCCGGCATAGTCGTTTTTCATTTTCCAGTTTCCATTTTCCAGTGGTGGATTCAAGTTTGAAGTGCAACTGTGAAATTGGTTTTTCACTCCAGCGGAGTGAGATGTTTATAGCAACGTGCATAACCTCAAGTACCTTCGCTCCTTAGGAGCGAAATGTGTCTGAAGAAATGGGCGCCAGGGCATTGCGCTCCTCTGGAGCGCGGATCAGGGGGAACATCAAGCCTATAAACATCTCGCTCCGCTGGGGCGAAAAACCAGTCAGATTCCCTATGGTTTCAAACAACGGTTTGTTGCACTTCCAAGTTGAATCTTCGATTCATTTTTCTCGATCTAGTTCGGCGAGAACTCCGAGCAATGACGAATGAAAAATGACAATTGAGACATGGAAAATGGTTACACCAGATTTTTTTTGCCGACCAACTTATGGACTTACAAACGCTGAAGACCCCATGCCTTGTACTCGATGTTTCGCGAGTGAAGCGCAACGCGGAACGGATGAGCCGTCGTGTCCTGGCGAGCGGAGCCAGGCTCCGGCCCCACGTCAAGACTCACAAGTGCGTCGAGGTCGCACGCCTCCAGACCGCTGGGCATTCTGGCGCATTGACCGTCTCGACGCTGGCTGAAGCGCGAGCTTTCGCGGCGCACGGATTGACTGATCTCACTTACGCCGTGCCGATTGAGCCGGGCAAATTTAAGGAAGCGATAGAGCTGTCGAAGCAGTGTATGGGACTGGCGCTCATCACTGATGATCCCGGCATTCCGGCCCAACTAAATGATGCGGCGCGTCAAGCGGGAGTGAGTCTCGACGTTTTCTTGAAAGTGGATTGCGGGTATCACCGGTGCGGAGTCGAGCCGCACACCAATGGGGCGCTGGAGATTCCCCGCCGGATCGCCGCCGCATCTAATTTGCGCTTTGCCGGCATCCTCACCCACGCCGGACATTCTTATCATTGCCGCTCTGGAGAAGAACTGCTCGCGGTCGCGCGGCGTGAGCGTGACATGATGATCGAGTTCGCGGCCGAACTCCGCGCCTCTGGCATCGAGGCGCTGACCATCAGCATCGGCTCGACGCCAACGATCACCGCGATTGACCATCTCGACGGCATTGATGAAGTGCGGCCCGGCAATTACATTTTCTTTGACGCTTTCCAGGCGACGCTTGGAAGCTGCGGGTTTGAAGATTGCGCGGCTCACGATGCTCTCCGCCGTGACGCATCGCGACCTGAGCCGGCGTCAGGTGATCATTGACGCTGGAGCCATTGCGCTCTCGAAGGATCGCGGCCCCGTGGAATTCGATCCTCAATGCGGCTATGGGCGAGTGCTGGATCTGGCCGGGAAGGATTTGGGACTGCGCGTCAGTTCGCTGTCGCAGGAGCACGGGATTCTGCGCGTCGAGGATGAGCCGGCCTTAGGCCGGCTCAAGGTCGGCGCACGGGTCCGCGTGCTGGCGAATCACTCCTGTCTGGCGGCGGCGCAGCACTCGCACTATCACGTCTTGGAGGGCGATCAGATTGTGGATCGCTGGGAGATTCAACGAGGGTGGTAACCATCGCTTACTCTGAGTGCGAAAGTTCAGTAGATCGCAAAATAGACGAAGAGTTTCATTCCATTTGTCATTGCCCAGAAATCGCTCAATGTGCATCGAGCATTGACTAGAGCGGATTGCGTTTTAAGGAGCAGCGAATATGTCACGAACTATCTTCTCGTCGCCGACCGCGGTCCGGCAATTCGGCGGGCGCTTTGCCGCGATCACGCACATTCACGACCAAATCAGCTGCGCCGGAAAAGTCGTGCAGAAGATTGAGCGCAACGGCGAAGAGCAGGTGCGTCTGGAACTAACCGCCGTCAGTCAAGACGGTGAGTGAACCTTGTCGGCGAAGCCGTAGTGGCGTTTTCCTGAAGCTTCTCATTTCAAAAAGAGAGAGAAAAATGCAGTGCATAAATTAGACGGTAAAGTTGCTTTGGTTTCGGGCTCGGGCCGAGGCATCGGACGTGCGATCGCGCTCAAACTTGCGATCGAGGGCGCGCGGGTGGTGGTCAATGACCTCGACGCCGAACCTGCGGAAGAAACGGTGGCCGCTATCAAAGGTACGGGCTCAGAGGCAGTCGTCTGTGTCGGGAGCGTAACTGAGCAGGGCTTTGGCGATCGATTCGTTAAGACCGCGCTCGACAATTTCGGCGGTCTCGACATCATCATTAACAACGCGGGCTATACATGGGATAACACGATTCAGAAGATGAGCGACGAGCAGTGGTATGCAATCCTCGACGTGCACCTCACCGCGCCGTTTCGTATCCTGCGCGCGGCCTCTGACTTCATCCGTAGCGCCGCCAAGGAAGAAGCGGCAGCAGGCAAAGAAGTGTTCCGCAAAATCGTCAACATTTCTTCGATTTCAGGCGTCGGAGGCAATGCGGGTCAGGTGAATTACTCCGCGGCGAAAGCCGGAGTCAATGGCTTGACACTGGCGATGTGCAAGGAGTGGGGTCGCTATAAAGTGAACGTTAACTCGGTCGCCTTCGGATTCATAAAGACCCGTTTGACCGAAGCTACCGCCGACGACCACGCAACGATTGATATCGAAGGCAAGCAGATCAAAGTCGGCGTCAATCCCGAACTAATAAAAATGCTGGAGCGTAATATCCCACTTGGCCGCCGTGGCACAGTGGATGAAGCCGCCGGCGCGGTCTATCTGTTCTGCGTTCCCGAATCCAACTACATCAGCGGTCAGGTTGTTGTATGCGGCGGCGGCCTCACGGTGTGACTCATTGCAGGAGACACAAAAACTTTAAGTGAAAACGAGAGAACTCTTAACGTTGAAAGTTTACGCTTAAGCTTGAATGCGACTTGAAGGCTAACGCTCAACCCTGCGGAGAACGTTTTGGGACCACTGAAAGGCATTAGAATCGTTGAAATCGCGAGCATCGGACCCGGCCCCTTCTGCGCGATGATGTTGGCTGACATGGGCGCGGAGATTATCCGCGTTGACCGCAAGGGCGCGAAAGGCGTTGGATCGGAGTACGACGTTCTCAACCGCGGCCGGCGTTCGATTGAGTTGGACCTCAAACGCCCGGATGGCGTTGAGACGCTGCTCCGGCTAGTCGCCCGAGCCGACGCACTGATTGAGGGCTTTCGTCCCGGCGTGATGGAGCGCTTGGGGCTCGGCCCCGAAGTCTGCTTCGGGCGGAATCAGCGATTAATTTACGGCCGCGTCACTGGCTGGGGTCAAACGGGTCCACTGCGAGAAGCCGCCGGACACGACATCAATTACATCGCCTTGAGCGGAGCGCTCCATGCCATCGGACATGCGGGCGAGAAGCCCGTGCCTCCACTCAACCTCGTCGGAGACTTCGGCGGGGGCGGGATGTTGCTAGCCTTCGGCGTAGTGTGCGGGATCCTGGAGTCGCGCGGGTCAGGCAAAGGACAAGTAGTCGACGCCGCGATGACAGATGGGGCGGCACTACAGATGGCGATGATCTACGGTCTCAAAGCGGCAGGAAAATGGAGCAGCCAAAGGGGCGCGAACTTACTCGACGGCGGCGCGCACTTTTACGACACCTATGAATGCGCCGACAAGAAGTTTGTAGCCATCGGTGCCATCGAACCGCAGTTCTACGCGCTACTCTTGGAGAAGGCTGGACTGAGCGACCCGGCCTTTCAGATGCAGATGGATGCGACACAATGGCCTTACTTGAAGAGCAGATTCGCAGCCCTTTTCAAAACCAAAACCCGCGATCAGTGGTGCGAATTGATGGAAGGCACTGACGTATGTTTTGCGCCCGTTCTTGATCTGGACGAGGCCCCCATGCACGCGCATAACAAAGCACGGGGAACTTTTGTTGAAGTTGGCGGCGTGATTCAACCAGCTCCCGCCCCGCGATTCAGCCGTACTC
>JACDEQ010000172.1 GCA_013816225.1 Armatimonadota bacterium
GCGCAGGTGCCATCGACACCAATGGTGGCCAGCAAGTCGGATATGGCAGGCAATCGAGCAACGAGGAGTTCCATGCGCTTGTTTGGTCAGGCGCGGCGGAGAGTTTGCAAGACCTACACCAGTTTCTGCCAGGAGATTTCCTTGAGAGCCGCGCCCTCGGCATCGACGAAAACGGCACAATCGCCGGCTTCGGCATCACCGACGTCGACGTCTTTCCCCTCGTGTGGACCCCAGTGCGGGTTTCCAGATCAATTGCGCCAACTTCCTACAGCATGTTTCGCGGCTCAGTCATCTCGGGCAATCTGGCCTCGTTGCAGAATAGTGACAACAACAGACTCGTCATGAGACCGGGGCCAGTGTTCTCGTCCGGCGAACTGCCGATCCAGATCATCCTCAACGCGACGGCGCCGACTTCCTCACCAAGCTGGTTCAACTTCGCCCTTGAGTCGAATGCGAGCATCGCCAACGCCGAGCAGAAGATCTCGCTCTACAACTATGTACCCGCCTCGTATGAGGTTCTAGACACGCGCTTGGCGACAACCTCAGATGGCACCGTAACTGTGAATGTCACAAGCGATGCGGCGCGATTCATCCAACCCGTCACCATGGCCATCAGGGCCCGGGTCAGCTACCGCGCCCTCGGATCGACGTTCGTCTATCCCTGGCTTAGCCGCATCGACCGGGCATGGTGGGCCTTCCCCGGATAAGCCGCAACAAAGGCTATCTCTGACACGGCGAAGTGGCGGAGCTAGCCTTTCTCCTCGAACGCCTCTTTCGCGGCGGCTTCCATTTCCTCTTTCGACATGCGCTTCAGCTTCTGGCCCATCGACCAACGGTAGCCAAACGGGCAGGTGAACTGGCCAAACCTATCGCCCCAGAACATATCCGCGAGGGGCATTGTTATTTCGACGCCGGCGTCGACGGCGCGCTGGATGTCCGCGTCGATGTTCGTGGAGTTGATGTGCAGGCTAAGGGGCATGCGGTCCCCTGGTTGGGGGCCGGTGCTGCCGTGCTCGGGAAACTCGTCGTTCAGCATCATCACCGAGTCGCCGATGACGAGCTGCGCGTTCATGACCTTGGAGCCGTCGGGCGTCTTCGCCACGTTCCGCACGACCGCGCCGAAAGCCTTGGAGTAGAAGTCGATCGCCGCCTGGGCATCGCGGACAACCAGGTACGGCGTAAGCGTCGGAAAATACTGCTCACTCATAACATCAGCCATGAGGGAAGTTTACCGCTCCTAATCGATGACCGCGAGCGCGCGGCCGACATTCCCCGATGGAGGCACGATCCCCAGCACGGCCGAGATCGTTGCTGCGATATCTTTCGGCCCGCACCTGTCCAAATGAATGCCCGGCTTGATCCACCTTCCGGCCATCAGCAGGGGCACTGAGGTGTCGTAGGCCCACGGCGATCCATGGCTGGTGCCGGTGCCGAACGAGTCGAGCAAGTACCCCGGCCTCATGAAGAAGAACACGTCTCCGGAGTTCTGCCTATGGAAGCTCCTGGCGAGCATCGCGCTAACCTGAGTGTCCGGCAGCTTTTGCTCCTCGACCTCCCCACGGGTGAATGCCGTGTAGACCTCGGGAATCTCGCGCAGGTAATCGCGGATGAACGCGGCCACCTCGTCCAGCGTAGCGTTCTCGGGCTTCGCATTCGGGTTCAGATAGATCGTTTGGTCGCTGTCGTCCACGATCAGGTCGTCGCGCTTGAATCGCTTTTGCAGCGCATCCTTCAGTTTCTTGTAGAAGTCTTGGTACTTCACCCTGCCACCCGGAATGCCGCGTTTCACCAGCTCTTCGGGCATGGGCAGTATCCCGTGATCCGCGGTTAGCACGATCAGCACGTTCTTGAGCCCACCCGGCACCGCGGTGTTCAAGTGCCGGAAGAACGCACTGAGCTGTTTGTCGGTGGCCACGCTGAGCTCCATAACCTCGGGCGAATCGGGCCCGAACCAGTGGCCGACATAATCATTCGTGCTCAGATTGAGAGTAAGGATGTCTGGCACGCTATCTCGGCCGAGTCCGACCTCTTCGATCGCGGTACGCGCCGTGGTGAAAATAAAATCATTCGCCCACGGAGTGCGCTGCCAGTTCGAGTAGTATGCATCATCGTCTTTCAACGGATGCGGGAATGTCTTGCCGTAGGAATCAGGGGAACCGGGCTTGTCCGCGACCGATGCCCGCCTCAGCGCTTCGGCCGGGAGCGAAGTCGTCCAGCTTTTGCCGCGATCCTTGTCGGGAATCTTCATCGCGTTCAGAGTGACAACCCAGTCGGGGAGCTTGCCGCTCTTCTCGTAGAAGTCGCTCGAAGTCCAAGTGCCGGTATTGTTGTCGAACCAGATAACGTCGTCCGCAAGCCGTCCAGCCATCAGAATCGAGGCCCTATCCTTGAGCGCGATCGACACGTGCTTGCTTCTCCCGCCGGTAGCTCGGGACAGTTCATCGCCGAACGTCGAAACGCGCAGATTCCGGGGCGACATGCTCTCTTTGCCGGTCGCCAGGTCTTTTGCATCCGGATCGGCCACGCAGTAGAAGTCCTTGCCGGACTTGCGGTCCCACCAGTGGTTGCCGACAATCCCATTGACTCCCGGGTCGCTCCCCGTACCGATAACCGCATGTCCCGGCCCGGTTTCCGTAGGCACGTGATCATAAGCCGAGTTGATGAAGTTTGCCCCTTTCTCGGAAAGCCAACGGAGTCCCCCAGGGCTTTGCGAGGAGCCGGGAGGCAGATAGAGGTCCGCGAAACGTGCTACCAGGTCTGAGCGAAACTGGTCGATGCTGATAACGACGGTAAGCCTGGGCGCATCCGCATCAACCGCGAACCCCGCGTGCAAGGCCAAGGCCACCAGCAGTGAAAGCATATGCGATTATATGCGGGAAACGAAAAAAGTATTGCCCGGCGGTGTTATTTGGTATATCATGTGGGAGGCGCAGGTATTCGCTTGTGTCCATCTATTGATAAGAGGGAAAAAATGAAAGCAACCAGATTGATCCTATTGTCGCTTGTCGGAGCTTGTGTAGCCCCGGCGTTTGCCCTTTCCGAAACGTTCCCTGATCCGCTCGGCAGCTATTGGAGCCGCTGGCTCTACCAGAACAGCAACATCGGAAGCTACTATTATGCCACGGGAAACCCCGATCCCGACTTTCGCGGAAATAATCCCGAGGGTCTTTGGGCAGTCGACACGCAGGACTTCAACGGTGGCGTCGGCGGAGACACGATGGACATCATCTTCGATCCGGGTTTCGGAGCCACCCTGACATCACTGGCGTTCGGAGGCGAGTACTTCATCCAAACGCAGGTCACGATCTACGACATGTCGAACAACGTCCTCGCCACCCAATCCTTCTCGGGCGGCGGGTTCGAGTTCAACCATACCGACATCATCTCGGCGAACAGTGGCAACGGAATCGGCCACATCCTGTTCGACTCGACGCCGTTTGGCGGTGGGCAGATCGAAGGTAATACCTCGGTCGACAACTTCGAAGCCGAGGTTGTCCCCGAGCCGGCATCACTGTTAGTTTTGGCTGCAGGGCTGGCCTTCCTGGCCAAGCGGCGCCGGTAGAAACTCAACGGCCTCTACTACGTCGATCGACTTCGGGTGGCCTTCATCCGAAGTCGATTCAATTTAACCGCCTGCCAGCGGCGGCGACGCGTTCAGAAGTACGCTGGCTGCCCACTCCGCCGTCCCGGGTTGGCCAGTCGCTGCAGCCAAGGACTCCCGGGTCATCGACGCCGAAAAGCGGATATTGCGTGATGTGGGGTCGAGAACCCTCACATTGACACGAGCTAGGCCTTGCCCCACGATCGCGGCGCCGACTTGGGCCGCTTCCACGGAGTCCCTTCCCACGTCCGCCCCTGCTTCCCCGATCAGGGTCGCGACAGCCCCTGTCTGATCCGCTTCGTAGGTCACTTGCGACAATCGTGAGCCGAGCGGGCCCAATTGTGAGATCGCGGCCGCATGAAGACTGCTCTCCGCCGCGCTCATCGTCGGAGCGGGCGTTGGCGCCGGCTGAGTTGTGGGAGTGGTCGAAGGCGCCTGAGACTCCTCTTTTGCCTCTTTTTTGGCTTGTTCATTCGGCGGTTCAGCCCTCCTTACGGGAGCAAGGCCGTTAATCGAAATGGGCTCGATGGCGTCCGCCCGCGTTCGACGGCTCGCGTTGCCGAGCCAGAACGAAAGACCTGCAACAATCAGAACAAGAACGAGGACCGAAGCTAGAAGCGCGGCCATGCCTCTCCCGGGCGGCTTCACCTCCAGGCTCGAAACGCCACAGGCAACCGATTCCCGTTCAATCTCGCTGCTAACGCGGTCCAGCTTCGCCTTGAGAACCGCATTGTCGGGCGCTAGCTCCAGCGCCATCTCGTACCACTGCTTCGCCTGGTCGAGCTGCGCTTGCTCGAAGTGGATGTCCCCCAGTAGGACGTGGCTGGTGGGGTTGTTCGGAAACCTCCTGAGGATAGCCAGGCAGATCTTTTCGGCCTCGGCCTCCTCGCCCCGCATCCGGTGTAGGTTGGCCTTGGCGATCTCCGGGTAGACAAGCGCGTCGCTCCCGCCTTCTGTCGGATCGCCGCCCGCCGGCGCCCCGCATTCGGCGCAAAATGGCGCGCCCTTTTCGATGACCGCGAAACACTTGTCGCAAAGGTTCACGAACTTACCCCTGTGCTGCCGAATCCACCTTCGCCGCGCACAGTCTCCGGAAGCTCGTCGCAAAGTTGCCATTCGGCCCTGGCCACCGGGCAAATTACCAGTTGTGCGATCCGGTCGCCTCGGTTAACTGCAACCGGCTCCGATCCAAGGTTGATGAGAATCACTTTAACTTCGCCCCGGTAGTCCGCGTCGATGGTCCCCGGCGCGTTCGGGATCGAAAGTCCATGCCGCAAAGCCAAGCCGGAGCGTGGGCGAATCTGGCCCTCGTACCCGGGCGGAATCGCCACCCGCAATCCCGTCGCCACCGCCTTGCGTTCGCCTGGTTCGAGTCTGCAGCTTTCGTTCGCCTTGAGGTCCATTCCGGCAGCGAGGTCGGTTGCATATTCAGGTAAGAATTCGGGCGTCTGCGCGGAGATGTTTATCTTAATCCTCGGACCCATAGGATTGATATACCCTGCATCATGGTGCACAATGGTCAGGATATGGGCTGTGCGCTCGACCCACGTCCGCGGACGTGGGT
>JACDEQ010000173.1 GCA_013816225.1 Armatimonadota bacterium
GGCGTTTATTGGCCTCTTGGCGGTTTAAATGAAAACCGCGGCCTTTGCGGGCCGCGGCTTTCATTTAGGTAGACGAGCCCTTAGGGGCGATTCCGGCTTGTGCCTGCTTGGGTGATCGCGTACCAGTTGGCCTGTTCTTGCAGGGTAAACGTGAGCCAGTTGGTCTGGCGTGTGCTCCATGGGTCGAGGTAGTCGTGTCGAGCTGTGACGTAGTATCCACCATCCCGGACGCGTCGAACGTCGACGATCTGGAAGTCGCTCGTGTTCACGCCTTCGAGCAGGTCTGCCGTAATGTCGTAGTACTCGTTCGCGTTGACCGTGTAGCTGTATTCGCCGTCAATGAAGATCTCGATGCTGCCGCCTCGCGGGACGAGACGGTCAAGCAGCGTGGCGTCGCCGTACTTGAAGGCGTCCGTCAAGTCGCTGAGGGCGCGATCGAGGGCGGATGTGTTTGACGAGTTGTAGCCCGAGTTGTAGCTTGCGTTATAGAACCCGTAGCCATAGCCTCGGCCGCAATAGTTCCAACCGAACGGATCGCCGATTATGTAGATGACCGTGTAGTTGCCACACCACACCCTGCGAAACGGCAAGTAGCCGGGCACGCAATGGTAATAGTAGTACGGCGAGAACACGCACTGCCACGGAATCGGGTTGAAGATGTAGTAGGCGTAGCCGAAGTACCAGTCACTCCACCATGGGTAATAGTGGCAGTAGCCGAATCTGAGCCCATGGTGATAGTTGTTCAGCGGCCCAACCTGGCCGAAGAAGAACGTGCCGCTGGGGTTCTTGATCGGCTTGATCAAGCCTGGTATCGACTTGGGGCCCATCTGGCCCAAGAAAGTTTTCCCGCGCGCGTCGGTCGGAAGGATGTTGTTGATTTGGCCGCCGGCACGGAGGCCTCCGCCGGTGCGCGACTTGAAGGTTGGTTGGCCGCCCTCGGCTCGCTGCTTTCTGCCTTGTGGGCTCGCCATGGAACCTTGGCCCCTTCGCGGGGCCGGGTTCTCGTAGTATCCGCCGCCGGTCGCGGGGGGGTCGTTGCGCGTCGGCGAGCCGTCCTGACGCCTGGGGACGTAAGTCGGATTGTCATCTCTCGCAGGAGGAGGAGGAGCAGTCCTCGAAGGAGGCGTGTCCTGCGTGGGCGGAGGGGTCGTTCTCGACGGAGGCGTATCCTGCCTTTGCGGGGGCGCTGTTCGTACCGGGGTCGGGTCTTGGCGTCGCGATGAGGGGGCCGCCGCCCCTTGCTGTCGACGAGACGGGGGCGATGCGCTTCGCGTCGGCGCGCCCTCTTGCCTGCGTGAAGGAGGCGGAGCAGTTCGAGTCGGCGCTCCTTCTTGCCTGCGCGGAGGCGGTGCCGTTGGTGCGGGCGGCGCCTGAGGCGTCGACTGGGGTGTTCCCTGCGTGGTCGGACTACCCTTCTCGTCCTCCCGACCGGGGCTTTGCGCGCCGGCCATCGAAAAGCCCAGCGCAGCCGTAGCCATAACAACCAAAACGCGTTTCATCTGAGTCCTCCTGCGCCCCCGCCGCGGAGACTGGCGAGGCGCTCCTTAAATTGTACGACAAATTTCCGGTTTACGCAACCGATGCTTCCTTAGAGTGAGGACGTTCCGCCCCGGTTCGCGTTACGGTAGTACGCGCTTCTTTAGACGGGATATCTCCGAGCGGATTGCGGAGCGAATGGACTTGACCTTTGCGACCTCGTCCGAATGGAGCCGCGCGAACGGGTTTCCGAGCACGACCGGGCCCATGATCCGGTTCAAATCGTCGCAGTCGGCAAGGCCGAACGCGTGGCCCAACTCGTGAGCCACGACGTGCTGAACCTCTTTTTCGCTCATGAACTCGTTGCGGATTCCGAACTTGACTACCGTGAGCGTGCCCATCACCTCGCCGACGTGGAAATCGCGGCCCCAACTGACCTTCCGCCGCACGAATATCTCGCCCTTTTGGTCGATCGAAGCCCCGGAGATACGGCTAACGAACTTCAATGTAAAGGCCGGCTTGCCCCACGATTTGGGGGCGAGGTGCATCGGAAAGTCGTCACCCAGGGCCTCACCCCAGAGGCCGAGCGCCCTGTCGACGGCGGCCGCGTAGTTCGCGCGCAAGTGGTCGGGGACGTCTGCGTAATCCGGCGCCACGGCAGAATCCTGCGGGATCAGCATCAGCTCCAGCATCGCGAGCGCTTTGCGCGGCTCCGACCTCTCGGCGGCGACGGCTTGCGCGTAGTAGTCCAAGAAAGGCGCGTCGGCGTACGGCGGCATCGGTTCGCTGGGTGAACCGATGAGCAGAGCCATTGCCGGTATTGCAGAAATGAGCATTGTTCGACCGCAGTTCGCAATGCTTCGTGGCACTCGGACTATTCGATTGACGCAATCCCCCGCAAAAAAGTTAGCGCCGATCGAGATTGTATCAGGATTCTCCTGCAAATGCAGGGTGCTCTGGTGCCGAAGGCGGGAGTCGAACCCGCACGGGGTTGCCCCCAACGGTTTTTGAGACCGCCGCGTCTGCCATTCCGCCACTTCGGCGCCGGGAGTGGAGTATACCGACATGGGTTCGCACCTCTGGAGGTCGAGCGTCCTCGCGAGACCCAGGGCTGCTGCAGTCCTCGGGGGGAAAGTGGACTTGGTGGACAAAGTGGGCTGGCCAGTCCCAAGACGCCGTGGGTGCCCCTGAGATTGGACCTGAAACTCGCAGAGCGCTGAGCCTTAGTAACCCCAAGGATGAAGAAGAGCCATTGAGCCAAGCTGACGTCTGCCATCGATAATGCGCTGCACCGTAAGGTCCGAAATGTACGATACCCCACCTTGTCCCAAACGACCTCGACTTCGTCGCCTTCGCCGAGGGCGGCCGTGAAGCCTTCGGCAAGCAGATCGACTACGTGTTCTGGTCAAGGCTTACGGGGAAGCGCCCGAGCCTCAGAAGCGGTACAGCCCTGCTGTCTGTCTTTCCGCTAAGCCTCGGGCGGCTATCGGTGCCCCGCTGGAGAGCCAGATTTCAACGAGCTACATAGAGGCCATGCACATGACAAAGGCACACCTGCACAAAAAGGATCGTGACCATGGCCGGGTGCGGTTATATACGGAACGGCTAAGAATATGGCCTCACGATTCGACGTAGGGGCACGGGCTTACGCCATTCCCAGGGCGGTATTGGCGAGTCGTCACGCCATAGTCCTTTGCGGTGCAGTCTTGCCCTCTCTTCGGCGTCCCGTAGTTTCTTGTCTTTAGGGGCGTACTTGCGATACCACCAGGCCCAACCTGCTTCAACGACGGCAAGGTTAACGTCCCTGCCCGCCACGCTCACGCGCCCAACAATTCGCTGATAACGATCGACGTCTTCCAAACTGATGGTTACGGTCTTATCGAACACCAAGCCCGAAAGGTAACTCTTCGACTTGCGCCCGAAGGCTTGGCCGCCTTCAGGGGCGTCGATCCCATAGAGTCTGATCTTGTGCTGCACCTTGTCCGAAGTAAGGAGCGTAATCGTATCCCCATCCTGGACGCCGACGATCTTCCCGGTGAGTGTTCCGCTCGTTAAAACGAAGACTATGAGTGGCGCAAGCATGAATAGCGATTCCCTTGGGTCATTTTACGCAAGTTGCGCAATGATTGGCTGGGTGTTGCATAATCGTCCGTAGTCGTTCATCACGGACGAACTCTAGGAGGGGAGCATGAGGAAGATCGTAATCATCTTGGCCGCAGCCGCACCGTTCGTTGCGACCGACGCGAGCACGGTTGTTTGGGCCTGTGCGCCGGCGATGAGCCCGAGCAGCGCCATCGCGCCTGCTGCGAGTCGAAGCGATCTATGCGAGTTGGATAGCCCGCGAACTAGTGTGTTTTTCATTTTTTCCCCTTTTTGGCCTTTAGCCATGGAACACATGGTACGGGATCGAGCGTGATCAAACCGTGACCAGTTTCGTCACAAAACGCCTTAGCCATTGCAACGCGGATACCTATTAACGAAGCCGAATCCTCAGCATCTCACTGGAACTCGGCGATTTCGCAAACCGTCTCAATTCTGCGTTTCTATCCCCTCAGCAATTGAGCATCCTAGTCAGGGAAGGTCCACCATGCCCGGTCGATTCGGCCGAGCCACGGATAGAGAAAGGTGGGCCCGAGCGCCCTGTAGCTAACGCGTGCTTGAACGTCCAGGGTGGCGGCCTCGATGAACAGAGACGGATTCGTCGTTACATACACGTTTACCGTGTTGTCGGAAGTAGTCGCCATGCGGGTGCTGAGAACTTCGTACGAGCCGATGAGATAGTTGTAGAGCGAGATCTTTTGTTCGGCGTTGGCGATGCTTGCATTCGACTCCAGTGAGAAGCTGAACCCGCTCGGCGAGGAACTCGGCGCGGTCGTGTTCAGGATGACCTGGATCGGCGGCTCGGCGTTGGAGAATACCGCTCCCGGCCTCATGACCAGCCTATCATTGTCGCTATTCTCCAGCGAGGCCAGGTTGCCCGAGATGACCGAACCCCGAAACATGCTGTAGGATGCGGGCACGATCTCGAACGGCTGGAGGAGCGCCGTCAAGCCCAGACCGTGGTGTCCCCCCGACGCGAGCGCCACGAAGCCTGTGTTTGGTGGCGGTACGTTGAGTTGACCCCAAGTGTTGAATCCCCACCCCACGATCGAGCCATTGGCCTTCAAGCCCAGACCGTGATAGGTGCCCGACGCGAGCGCCACAAAGTCCGTGTTGGGCGGCGGAACGTTGAGTTGGCCATCGCCGTTGAATCCCCACCCCACGATCGAGCCGTCGGCCTTCAGACCCAGACTGTGCTGATAGCCCGCGGTGACCGCCACGAAGCCCGTGTTGGGCAAGGGCACATTGCATTGGCCGTGACTGTTGCGTCCCCACGCCACGATCGAGCCGTCGGCCTTCAGACCCAGACTGTGCTCATAGCCCCCGGCGACCGCCACGAAGCCTGTGTTCGGTGGCGGGACGTTGAGTTGACCCCAACCGTTGGATCCCCAAGCCACGATCGAGCCGCCGGCTTTCAGGCCCAGGCTGTGGGCCTCGCCGCCCGCGAACGCCACGAAGCCCGTGTTGGGCGGCGGCACGTTGAGTTGGCCACCGTTGTTGTATCCCCACGCAACGATCGAGCCGTCGTCCTTCAGGCCTAGAC
>JACDEQ010000174.1 GCA_013816225.1 Armatimonadota bacterium
GACGATCACGCCGTGCCCCGACAACGGAACCCGCGCTCGAACACGTCCAAAGAGCGGGCCGTTCCTAGCAACCGTAATATCGGTCGGTTCCGGGTCGCCGAAACCGACCAACTCGGCCTGTCCCTGTCGAAGGTCGTATTCCCAAACTCGGTTTTCGCCACCATGCTTCCCGGCACGCCGGGCGTCGTCACCTCCGTGAAGAACAGGTTGCCTCGCCGGTCGTCGAGAGTAATGCCGGTGCGCGACTGGACTATGGATATAAAATGGGGGCCATGCCGAAACCGGGCCCCTTCGATTCAATCGTAAGATTCTACAGGCGGAGCGGGATGCCGGTTACGCTCATCGCGATCGCGGCTACGGTGATGAGCTTGGTGCTGTCGTGGTTCTTTTACGCCAACCTCGGCTTCGTTTCGAATCTCGCGTTCGTGTCTGACAACTGGTACTTCAGACCGTGGACGCTGCTAACTTACACGGTCATCGCGATGGACTTTCTGGGCGTGCTGTTCATCTGCATTGGGCTGTTTTATTTCACCGGCGCGTTGGAGCGGCTTTGGGGAACGCGGAAATTCGCGGCTTTCTTCGTGGCGACCATCCTGGCCTGTCCGCTGGCCCTTTTCCTTGGGTACCTGATCGAGGGAACGCAGATGGTGCTGACCTCGCTCGGGTTCGCGGTCGCTTGCTCGGTGGTCGCCTACGCGGCCCTTTTTCCGAATCACCAGATTCTCCTCTGGTTCGTTTTGCCGGTCGCGGCGAAGTGGATCGGCTGGATCACGGCTTTGGGAACCGTGTTCTACTACGGGTCGGGAGGCCATCCGCTCGTCGGGTTCCTGGCGGCGATTCCGCTCGTTTTGGCGTGGGCTTTCGCGACAGGGCGGCTGCGACTTCCCAGCATCCCGGAGAGGCGAACCAATGCGGGTATGCGGGATAAGGACTACCGGGGACACGACTACGACAAGCGGATGGAGACCGAGGCGGAGAGGCGTCGGCTGAAGGAGCTCTTCGAGCGAAGCTTGAAGGAGGATCCCGAGAAAGACGACGATGGCCGCGACGTTCGGTAACTTTTTTTGGCAAATCGTGGTAGTATTTCTGTGCCGGTGGGAAACCATCGGAGACGTCTAATTTCCCTTGACCGGGAAAACGGGGGAACCAGAACCCGGGGCGAATTCCGCGGAAGCGGATAGGGTAACTCTTGGCCCGAGCCCGTCAGCTAACCCCGTAGGCGAAGCGAGAGCCGGACAACCTGCGGCAAAGACGCCGAAGATTCAACGGTGAACGCTTCGATCGAAAGGTCGAGCGTTTTTTTAGTTGATCTTTCAAGGTGTAAGGCATTCGTAGAGTCAGGTCGGTCACCGTGAAAGAACCGTCGCTTGGGGCAGAGGGCCCGCGGGGCTCGAAGCCACTAGATACCTCCTGACACAGGGGCGTCGCTTCGGAGAAGAAGTGACGCCCCTCTCCTTTTTAGACTGGAGACTGGAGACCGGGATCGGACTGCCGACTGCCGACTGTAGACCGTCGACTTCGAGGGAAGCTTGATTCAGCCGCTTGTTTCTGCTGTTGACGCGGTTGACCGCTGGCGAATACTTTTCGCCTGAGTGCCCGGACCTGACGCCGATTCATCGGTGATTATTTGTGCGTCCGTTTTTGATCTCGGCGGCCAACCAACTTTGCCAATTCTGCCGTCAAGCATTCAGTTCTTCACCTGCAGCTTCGCCCACCTATAGGACATCGAAATTGGGGTTCGTCAACCGCCGGCAATGCCCCCATCGTCAGATTCGCGCAAAGGCACTCAACAATTTAAAAATTGGTTCACGCGAATCGGCCGTGCCAACCGTGAGAAACCGTCAAACTGTTGAGGGAACCTGAGCGCGCGCAAACAGAATGGAAGGACGCCATATGAACGAGCTTGGCGTCATTCCCGCAAGATACGCCCGAACTTGTGCCAATCGCTTCTCACGCTCGTCAACGGGCAATCGAACGAGCCGCGCACGATGAGTAAGCTCGGACTTCAAAGCAAAGAGCGATTCCGGAGTCCATGTGCGTTCGAATGTCTCCGAGTGGATATCACTACCGGTAATACCGGCACTCTCCAGAACTCCACGCAGCTTCTCGATCTCGTTCAAGTCTTCCAATCGGTCCGACTCATCGGGACTCCGCGGAACGTCGACTAAAACTTCCTCCCATATCTCATCCCCAGGCAATACGTGCGTATCGCCGGCCCAAATGGTGATCCCGAGCACTCCACCGGGCCGGAGAACCCTTTTCGCCTCCGTTAGTCCTGCGAGAGGCGACGGGAACTTGAACAAGGCGAAAGCCATAACTGCGACGTCAAAGCTCGAGTTGCGAAGCGGTAGACGGCAACCGTCCGCAAGCACCAAAGGGACACCGCTTTTCGATGCGGCACTCAGGATGTTCGCAGCTCTGTCCAAACCTAAGTACCTTGCATTCGGGGCCGCAGCAACGATTTTGGAAATCAAGTTTCCCGTGCCGCAACCGATGTCAACGATTCGCCATGCTAGGCCCAGCGGCAGCATCTCCAGCAAGCGCAGGCCCATCGGCTCAATAACGGGCGACCAGAACCGCGCGTATTCATCGGCTAATCCAACATATCGGCCTTGCATCCCCTCCGGCATCGACGAAGCATTACACCATAATTAAAAACCTCCCCGCAACGACGTGGATGAAGACTTGTTGCCCCCTGTGCGGCTACGGGGCCGCACACCTGCCTTCTAGAAACGTTCACGTATCCAAGTCGAACACGTCCGCGTTGGCCGGACTAGCTGATCGCCCTCGAGCAAGATCCGGCCGCCCATCGGGTCTTTTCTTGGACTCTACTTGCGGCCCTTGTAAAAGCTGCCCAGATTCCCCTCGTGTACAACCCATGCCGCTGATGCGCCAAATCAACCGACGACGATTGAAAAGTAATGCTCGAAAAAACTTCCTAACGTCGACGCTGTCGGACACATGATGCGGCTTTGAAGCTGGCTCGGCAACCGAACGAGTGCGGACCAGCGCGTGTTCACTCATCAGATCGACTTCGATGCGATGCCTTTTGGTTTGGCACAGGGACGGCTCGAAAATGAGCGCGGCAGCAAGTGGATCATGAAAAATAATCTCCGGCGGCTCATAACGAAAGAACACGTCAGCCATGGCCGCAACGAAATCCAATGGCCTGCCCGTTTGAGTAAATCGCCGACGGCACGCAGCTTCTTCCAAGCGGCATTGCTTGGTCACATTGAACCCGACCGAAGTAAGTGCCGGCGGAGCCGCGAAGACTATGGCCGCTGCGTGCGGATCGCATACGATGTTCCACTCCTCGTCGATGTCCTTGGCAAAGAAACACCCGCCAGCATCATCAAGCCTTTGAGTAAGGCAGGGATGCCTGGATCAATGGCGAAGAGCAATCCGATGTTGGTCAGCGGATTGATTGTAAGAACGGTGACCTCGCCGGGATGAGCACGAATCGTATCGCGCAAAAACTCGATAGCCGTGTTGCGCTCGCCAAACGCTCTATACGGCCACTGACCGGTTAACGCCTCGCTTTGGTAGGCGTGTGGCTGACGCTCAGGAACGAGCAACGGCGTTGAAGCACCGACATGAATCGGCACCTCGGCACATGCCACAGAATGACAAATTGCGCTCGCTAAGGCCGCCCGCTTCTCCGCTTCGCCACCGACCGTGGTAATGCCTAACAACTCGCACCGCGGCTGCTTGAGCAAATAGTCGAGGGCGAGAGCATAATCGATATCACCACCCATGTCGGTGTCGAGCAGAACCATTGTGTGTTTCCCCTTTCCATTGACCACGGATTTTAACATGTGCTCCCCGAGGGCCTAAGGCGGGCGGGGCGAACAAGCAAGTGTTGTTCAGCCGTCCGGCGGCACAATCGATTCGGCTAGCTAAAGCTTCGCCCTCCCCAACGCTTAGGCCCCAAAATTGAGGAGCGCGGGCGCGCGGTGAACATGATTGATCGGATTGGCTACAATCAGAGTTCGCAAGCACTCGGGAGAACCGAGGACAAGGAGTAGTTCAGACAACGATGTCGGAAACAGCAACGAAGACGGCTGAAAAGCCCAATGTTTTGGATATGGCGAAGCAGCAGCTCGCCGTCGCCGCCAAGTACCTCGAGTTGGACGAGGGGCTCCATCAGGTCCTCGCTACGCCGCGGAGACAGCTGATCGTCAACTTCCCGGTTGTCCTCGACAACGGCCGCGTCGAGGTTTTCGAGGGATTCAGGGTCCAGCACAACATGAGCCGCGGGCCCACGAAGGGCGGTATCCGCTACCACCCGGAGGTCGACCTGAACGAGACGACCGCACTCGCCATGTGGATGACCTGGAAATGCGCCATCGTCAACATCCCCTACGGAGGCGCGAAAGGCGGCGTCAAAGTCGACATCAAGAAGCTGAGCAAGCGCGAGCTCGAAAAGCTCACCCGCCGATATATCTCCGACATCAACATTATCATCGGGCCAGACACCGATATCCCGGCCCCCGACATGGGCACCAACGCCCAAGTGATGGCCTGGATCATGGACACCTACAGCATGCAGAAGGGCGCCACGATCACCGGCGTGGTGACCGGTAAGCCGATCCCGCTAGGCGGCTCGGAGGGTAGGGTCGAAGCGACGGGCCGAGGCGTGATCACCGCGGCCGAGGAAGCCTGCAATTTTCTTAACACAAAGCTCGACGGCTCGAAGGTCGCGGTCCAAGGGTTCGGGAACGTCGGAAGCATTGCCGCCAAGCTCGCCGTGGAACGCGGCGCGAAAGTGGTCGGCGTTTCCGACCGCGTGGGCGGCATCTATAATCCCAAGGGCCTGCCCATACATGACCTGATCCTGCGGTACGCAGATCGCGAAGGCGGGATCGCCGAATTCAAGGACTGCGAAAAGGTTACCAACGAGGAGCTTCTCGCCCTTGATTGCGACATCCTGATCCCCGCCGCGACCACCGAGCAGCTTCACGCCGGCAATGCCGCCGACGTCAAGGCGAAGCTGGTGGTCGAAGGCGCGAACGGCCCGACGACGCCCGGAGCGGACGAGATTCTGGATGCGAACGGCGTGCTCGTCCTCCCGGACGTGCTCGCGAACGCGGGCGGCGTCGTCGTCTCCTACTT
>JACDEQ010000014.1:0-4796 GCA_013816225.1 Armatimonadota bacterium
CCGACATCCAGCGCAAATTATGGCTTATCACGCGGGTAGCATCGGGTTTGATGGAGCTTCGGTACATACCAGAAGAGGCGGTACGAGTTCGCAAACTAGTGGGATCACTCTATCCACGTTGCGAGATCGAGAGCGACCGTTGCGTGTTGCAGGCACGGTTTCGGCGGTGCTTTCCGCTGACCGATCCTGCGGTGTTTGTTTCCATTTGCGACGAATCCGGACGAGAAGTTGGGATTATCAAGGATCCGGATGCCTTGGACGACGAAAGCAGGGTTCTGGTCGCCGAGGAATTGGACAATTTCTACTTCACGCCGATCGTTCGAAGCATCACCGCTCTCAAGCAAGAAGCCTCGATGTGGAAGTGGGAGGTCGAGACCCAAAGAGGGGCGGTTTCGTTCTACCTCCGAGGCGTCCGCGACTCCGTCCACGAGGTCGCTCCGGCTCGGTGGCAGATCTACAGTGTGGATGGCCAGCGATACGAAATCCAGAACTACGACAGCCTCGATGCCAAGACACAACATCTTTTCGAATCGCTTTTTTAACAACGCTCTCGATTACCTTTCACCTCGCAAATGCCATTTGTGTATGGAGTTGGATCGAACGCCCGTTTGCAGCGAGTGTGAGGCGCTCATCCGAGAGCTACCTGCCGGGAGTTGCCCCCGCTGCGCCGTGGGAACTGCCGGGCAATGCCAGGACTGCCAATGGATGTCTTTTCTCGATTGGCTGAGGTCGGCGGTCGACTATGAGGGGGTCGCTGGCTTAGCGGTAAGGCTCCTGAAGTTCAGCCGGAACATGGAGCTCGCTGTGCCGATGGGGCGGAAGATGGCAGCCTGCCCGATGCCGCTGTCGGTCGATTATATCGTTCCCGTTCCCATCCATTGGTCACGCCGGGCGCAAAGGGGCTTTAACCAAGCGGAGGAATTGGCGGACAGTCTTGGGTGCATCGATGGCCGGATTCGGACCGAACTACTCATCCGTCACAAAGCGACGCCTCCGCAGGCGAGGGCACGCGGGCGACAACGCAGGGAATCGCTCAGAGGAGCATTTTCATCTAAGCCTTGCCCCGGAGTCAAGGTCCTGCTCATCGACGACGTCGTGACCAGCGGTGGGACGCTTGAAGCTTGCGCGGAAGCGCTCAAATCGGCCGGAGCGTCCTGGGTCGGAGCCCTGACATTCGCGCGCCAAATTAGCAAGGGAAGGCTACAATAAAGAGCCATGAAGGCTCTGATACTCGCGGGCGGCAAAGGATCGCGGCTGCGCCCAATTACCCACAGCATCGCCAAGCAGTTGGTACCAGTAGCAAACAAACCGGTGATAGAGTTTGGTATCGAGGCAATACGGAACGCCGGGGTGACCGATTTCGGCATCATCGTTGGCGATTCAGCGTCGGAGATCAAGGAGGCTCTTGGGGCCGGAGAGCGCTGGGGGGCGAAGTTCACGTACATTCCGCAAGCGGAGCCGCTGGGCCTTGCTCACGCGGTGAAGACCGCTCAGCCCTTCCTTGGCGACAGCCGATTTATCATGTATCTTGGCGACAACCTGATCAAGACTGGGGTCGACGAGCTCGTAAAAGAGTTCGATACAGGCTCGTTCGACGCTTCCATCCTTCTCACGAAGGTGCCGAACCCGCAAGAGTTCGGCGTCGCAGAGCTTCAGGATGGACGCGTCGTCGGCCTCGTCGAAAAGCCTAAGGAGCCGAAGAGCGACTACGCCCTGGTCGGTGTTTACCTGTTCAACCCGACGATTTTCGAAGCGATCGACACGCTGGAGCCCTCGTTCAGAGGCGAATACGAGATCACCGACGCCATCCAGACCCTCATCGACTGGGGCAAGGACGTGCGCCCGCATATCGTTACGGGTTGGTGGAAAGATACGGGCACCGTCGAGGCGATGCTCGAAGCCAATCGCCTGATACTCGAGGACATGGCGCACTCGATCGAAGGCGAATGTTGCGACAAGACGATGATTGACGGCCCCGTCACGATTGCAAAAGGCGCAAGGGTCGTGGACAGCACCATCCGCGGTCCGGCGATGATCGGCCCATGCTGCGAGATCATCGACTCCTACGTCGGGCCGTTCACCAGCATCGCCGAGCGCACGCGAGTTGAGAACTCCGAGATCGAGTACAGCATCGTAATGGAGGACGCGGTCATTGAAAACGTTGACGGCAGAATCTCGGGCAGCCTAATCGGCCGCGGCGCCACCGTATCTAAGACTGGCAGGAAGCCGATGTCCGTCAGACTGGTCCTCGGCGACAACTCAAGCGTCGTGATTCCGTAGCCACTGCGCGGCTTCGGCCAAAACGATTCCGCGGTGGCTAACGGCATTCTTGTGATCGGGTTCTATCTGGGCGAACGTGCAGTTCAGTTCTGGCAAATGGAAGATGGAGTCGTAGCCGAATCCCCGTTCGCCGGCGGGCTTCTGGGCGATCGAGCCCTCTTTGACCGATTCGAAAACCATGGTCGGCCCTTCCGGTTCGCTGATCGCTACTGCGCAACGAAACCGGGCGTCCCGTTCCTTGCCGTCCAGCCGCTCCAAGATAATTCGAATTTTGTCAGGGAAGGGAAGGTCTTCGCCGCCGAACCTCTTGCTGTGAAGGCCCGGCGCTCCTCCGAGGGCGTCGATTTCAAGGCCGGCGTCATCGGCGATGCACCGCTCGTTCGTCGCGCCTGCTGCCGCCTCCGCCTTGATCTTCGCGTTCGCCGCATAGCTATCTCCCGTTTCCTCAGGCTCCGGATAGTCTGGGTAATCGGCTAACGATCGGACTTCCCATGACTCCCCAAGCAACTCGCTAAGAATCTTTACCATCTCCGAGGCCTTGCTTTGGTTTCTCGTCGCGACGACGAGCATCGTCCTCAAATGGCGAGAACCTCGGTTTGGTACTCAGAAAGCTGCTTGATCCCTCTCTTCCCGAGCCCAAGAAGCTTCGCGAACTGCTCCTCCTCGAACGGGTCGCCCTCGGCTGTGCCCTGCACTTCGACATAGCGCCCCTTGTTCGTCATGATAAGATTTAGGTCCACGGCAGCCCGGCTATCTTCTTCATAGCATAGGTCGAGAAGCTCGACTCCTCCGACCACGCCTACGCTCACCGCCGCAATGCTCTCGCTCATCGGAATGCGGTCGACCATGCGCTGCTCGATCATCCACTGGAATGCATCTTCGAGCGCCACCTGTGCACCCGTGATTGCCGCTGTGCGCGTGCCTCCGTCGGCCTGGATCGCGTCGCAATCGACGGTAATCGTGCGTTCGCCCAGCTTCTTAAGGTCGACGACGGAGCGCAGGCACCTTCCGATGAGACGCTGAATCTCCATCGACCTGCCATTCGGGCGCTGGTTGTCGCGTTGATTGCGCTGCTTGCCGGAGCGCGGTAGCATTCCGTATTCAGCCGTGACCCATCCCGACCCCTTGCCCTTCATCCACATAGGGACCCGGTCCTCGACCGTGGCGGTGACGAGCATGATCGTGTCGCCCATGGAAATTCGGCAAGAGCCCTCCGCAAATTTTGCGACCCCCCTCTCCATCGTAACCGGCCGAAGTTCATTCGCAGCACGTCCGTCGATCCTTTGAGAAGACATCTCGCTTGATTTTACCGACGGATCAATAGCGCTGCGACCCAGCCGTCCTCCGTTCTTGTTTCGGAGACGTCGAAACCACATGTATTCGCCGACTTCAGGACGTCCGGCCAGTTGTCGGGAATTACGCCCGACAATATCCACTTTCCGCCCGATTTCATGACGCGCGCAATGTCTGCCGCGAGCCTGATTAGCACTGCGGACACGATGTTCGAAACTACCAAGTCGCAAGGCGGAGTTGCCGCCGGGATGGTTTCGGTCGTTGTGACATCCGCGACGACACCATTCCGCTCGAGGTTCGCACGCGCCACATCGGCGGCGGGCGGATCGATCTCGGTGGCGATAATCTTACCGGCGCCGAGACGGCCGGCTGCTATCGCCAGGACCCCGCTGCCACAACCGACGTCGAGCACCGTATCGCCGTCCAAAATCGCTTCTTCGAGCAACGCAACGCACATCCGTGTGGTCGGGTGGTCGCCCGTGCCGAAAGCCTGCCCGGGGTCCAACTCGATCACAAGCTTTTCGCCTGCTTCGGCTTCCTCCCAACTCGGCTTGATAAGAAATCGTTTTCCGATCGGCCGGGGCTTGAAGAACTGCTTCCAGGTTTCCGCCCAATCCTCCTCCGGTACCGATTCGTAGGAAACGGACGTCGCGCACTGGTCGAGTAGCGCTTTGCCGAGCTTAGCCGCCACTTGGCCAGCTGAGTCCGTTTCGGCAAAGAAACCGCTCAAGGAAGCCGGGTTGTCGCCTTCGATCGTTCCGGAGCAGCCGTAAGATTCGAAGATCTCGTGAACGACGGAAAAGTCGTCAGACTTGGCGTCGAACACAGCCCTGGCGCGCAGCCAGTTCACGTACTCTTCTTGACCGTCTTCAGGAAATCGCCGAGGAATCCCTGCTCTGCCTTACCGGATTTCTTGGCAGCGAAAGATTCCTGGAACGACACCAGGAGTTGCTTTTGGTATTCGCTCAGCTCTTTTGGAACGTCGACGGCCACCCGAACGCGCAGATCCCCTCGGTCTTGGCTACCCACCTGCGGAACGCCTTGGCCGCGAATTCTGAACTCCTGTCCGCTCTGTGTTCCGGCGGGGACGCCGAGCTCGAATTCGCTGTCGATGCCGTCTAGTTTGAGCTTTGCGCCGAGTGCGGCCTGCGCGAATGAAATCGGGACGTTCGTCATCAGGCCGTTGGAATCGCGGGTGAATCGAGGGTCGGCCTTTACGCGCA
>JACDEQ010000014.1:4806-17555 GCA_013816225.1 Armatimonadota bacterium
GCCACATAGAGATCGCCCGGGCGGCCGTCGTTTAGGCCATCGTCACCTTGGCCAGGGATGTGAAGAACCGTCCCTGTGTCCACGCCGGGTGGGATGCTGACCTCGAACTTCGTCTTCGCGGTTTGTCGCTTGTTGCCCACACAACGGTGACATGCATCCTTCACGACCTGGCCCTCGCCGGCACAACGACCGCACGGAGCGGTGCGCCGGACCTGACCCATAAAAGTGTTGGTGACCTGCACGACTACGCCCGCGCCGCCACAGTCGGGGCAGGGAATCGGCGACGTTCCCGGGCGGGCGCCGGAGCCGCTGCAATCCGGGCAGGTCTCCAGCCGCTCGTATTGCAGGGTGCGCTTGACGCCGGTCACGACCTCCTTGAGCGTCACGGTTTCGTCGACTTGGAGGTCACGTCCTTGCACGACCCTCGGGCCGCCGCGGCGAGTCGCGCCCGCGCCGAAGAACATCTCGAAAATCTCGCCGATGCCGCTGAAGTCAGCGGCGCTCGGCTGCACATCGGATACGGTCCCGTAGAGGTCGTACTCGCGGCGCTTGGCGTCGTTGCTCAGAACCGAGTAGGCTTCTCCGAGCTGCTTGAACTTGGCCTCGGCCTCCGAATCCTCTTTGTTGACGTCGGGGTGGTACTTGCGGGCGAGCCTACGGAAGGCCGACTTTATCTCATCCGGGCCGGCGTCTGGCGCCACGCCCAAAATTGCGTAGTAGTCCTGAGCCATCCTCAGTCGACTAGCGCTTCGTCTTCTTCGACTTCTTCGACGTCGTCCGTTTCGAGGTCGGCGAGCGAGGCGACGGTGATCTCATCCTCGTCATCTTCGTCCTCGTTCTCTTCGTCGAGAAGGTCTTCGAGCGAAATCGTCTCTTCCTCGAAGTCGCCGGCTTCGCGCATGCCCGCCCCTGCGAATGGCGCTTCGTCCTCTGCGGTGCGTGGCGTGACGCCGAGTAAGGCCCCGATGTCGCCAAAGCCCGAGTCGAACCCGCCGGCTTCCCTGGCGAGCAGATCGATCGAGTCGAGCGTCTCGGCGGCCTGTGGAACGAGGTCGCCCTCGACCATAATGGCGCGCACCGCGCCCTCGGCGATCTCTTCGAGCGCGATCGTGATGGGATGAGTGGAAGTCGTGTGGATCAGGACGGGCGCCCCATCCTTTATCTGCTTGGCGCGCCTTGCCGCGAGGTTGGCAAGGACATAACGGCTGGAAAATGCGTCGAGCTTGTCGCCTTCTGGGTAGAGTGCCATAGTTTAAGGAGCCCCGACATCGCGTAAGGGCCGAACCTGATATTATACACCATGCAGGTGGCGGAAGCTACTCTCCCGGGTCGATCCATCGTGCCCGGTCGATGCGGGCGAGCCATGGAATGAGAATATAGGGCCGAGCGCTTTGTGACTAACCATAGGATCATAGTGTTTAGCATCACTGGCCGGGCCATCGAGCGGTGTCTGTGATGATCTTGTGCCGAGTCAACGCTGCAGATGCAGCGGAGCGAGCTCGACGTGCAGGTCGATCTCCTAACGGAGCACGACTGACCCGCGTCCTCATCGCCATCGACCTCATCGCCGAGAAGCTTGGAATCGACCTGCCCGAGGACGGCGAGAAGGAGGAGTTGAAAAGCGATACCATCCCTCAGGCGATGCTCGAAGGGATCGAGCGGAAACAGGAGGAGCAGGATAAGTCCGGGCAAGAGGGGGGCGATATGGCGAAGTCTGCAGGGCATCTAGCGATCCCGCCACGGCTCTTGGCCGATACGCCACCGATCCGGCGAAGCCCCGCCTCTCCGGGCGCGGGTCCAAGGGAGGCTACTATTGATGGGCCAGTTACACGATGGCGCTTACAGGTGCAGGTACACTTACTCGTAAGGAAGGTTGCAGCTTTGGAAAAGCCATTGTTAATCGCATCCGGCGCCCCGTCCGTCACCAAGATGGGCACGAAACTTGCCGTTCTTCTCTCCGGATTCTCCATCGCCGCGTGCGCGCTCGGCCAAGGAATGCTGGAGCCCGTTTGGACTACCGGCTTTGGGCAAATGACAGAGGCGTTGATCTCATCGGACAATGCATTCGTCGTATTCGGCGGCTATGAGTCATCAAAGTCGGGTGAGATACGGGATTTTGCGACCGGCGCCCTCCTGGGCACAAACGTGGCTCAGGACGACCTCTCGTTGTCAGCCGATGGCAACTACTTCTCCTCGATCGATACGATATATGCGGTTCCAGATGGGCAACTCGTGTGGACGGGTAGGGGCTACTATGGAGCGTCGGCCATTTTCTTCAATCTTCGGTTGTCGCCGACCGGCGAATACGCTCACGCAATAGTCCGAAGCACCGATCCGGCAAATCCCTCTTCGGTTATCGTGAAGGTGACCGTGGCAACGAGTGAGGTGGAGTGGTTGCTTTTTTTGGGGAGACTTGGGGCGTAGATGGACTTTCACTCTCCCCGGACGGATCGCGCGGCGCATTTGCGAACATTGACTCTAACCGGTTTTTCATTTTCGATACCGACGACGGCAATTACGTAGCATTTCCGGGCCCGACTTCGGTCGACCAAACAAGGTTCGCAGGGCCAGCCAAGGTCGCTGCGTGGAGTCGCTACTACCAGGTCGTGAGCATTTACAATTCTCAAACAGGCGAGTTCGTTGGCGATCTACCTGGGTTGGCTTGGTCGGCTTCGTTCGATACAATCGGCAAATTTGGAATCGGCAGCGAAGTTCCATGGACAACCCTGATAGTTTGGGATGTAAACTCGTTGACAAAGCTCGGTACGTACACGTTCGGAGGATGGCAAGGTGGATTTGGATCCGACATCTCGGATGACGGCCGGTATATTTCGACAGGACGGTCTCCGGGCGGTTGGGGGGTGTGGCGAAATCCCCATTTCGGAATCATCGGAACTCCCAATGCGTTCTCGATCTTTCGCGGCGGTTTGATCTCCGGTAGCCTCGCATCGCTCGTGAACGACGACGATTCCAGGTTGACGGTTCGCCCCGGTCCCGTCTTCGTCAATACGCAGTCGCCTATCCACGTCATCGTGGACTCGACCGTTCCCATCGGACCGGTGTCGAGTTTGCGGATGCTTCTCGATGGAAGGGCCGCCTCGACGAGTATCGAACAGCGCATCGAGTTCTACGACTTCATCGCCGGTGCATATCAGACCGTGGACCTTAGGCAAGCAACGACAGCCGATTCGCTCGCTGTCGCCAACGCCGGCGCCAACCCGGGCAGGTTCGTGCAAGCTGTCACCGGCAAAGTGAGATCGAGGATTCGATACAAAGCGACCGGACCGATTTTCCAATACCCATGGACGATCGGCATCGACTACGTTTCGTGGCGCTTGGATCGATAGTTAGAACTGCTTTGTGCGGTGCCGCGGTTGCTCACTGATAAGTGGCCGACGCGCTACTAGCTTGATCGGCGATGAGGATCGTACGGACGCGGATGCTTGCGAATGCTGCTACACTTGTCCACATGTGCCTAGCGTCGGGCAAATGGAAGCTGCGATGCATCACGTTGTTGTTAACGGCCGTTTCGCTCGCGTACTCCAAAGTCGCGACGATCGATCTGGGGCGGTTGGCGAGGCTCAGCAATCTCATCGTCGTTGCCGAAGTCATAGCCATTCAGGAAGTCGGAGGCGTAAAGGTGGCATCAGTCAAGACAATCTCGTTAGTGAAGGGCGTCGCGGAGTGCCCGATCGCCTTTGTGGCCGAGCCGACCTGGGCGTGCGACACCAGCGCGGCGGTTGTGGGCGAGCGAGTGCTTCTGTACCTTTCTCCAGTTCCACAGTTGAAGAAACGGACGATGAACGGGCAAGATCTGACTGCGGCGGCTTCCGCTTGCAAACTCAACGGGGTAATCCTGTATGTTCTCAGCCACAGCGGGCATGGGAGGATTCCGTTGAAGTTGTCCGGCTCGAAATGGATCGCCAATGTAAGGCAGGGGCCGGGGACCGCTCCCAAGCTCAACGCGAACCTGACCCTTCCTTGGAGCGCTCCGATAAGGAAAGCGCCGAACGGCTCGAGCTTCGTCGGCCTGAATTACCTTGTCGATCGCTCGAAGGTGGCCACTTATCCCTCCAAAGCCCGCCGCTGAGCGTTGGGCGCGCAAAGAATACATTTAGGATCTCATGACGCAAACCGCGATTCTCATTCAAGCCGCCTCAGCCGTCTTTGCGCCACAGCCATCAGGATATTCGAAGACCCCTCTCGAATTGCAGCCATTGTCGTTCAACCTGCCGGGGGCCGCGAGTTCGATCACTGACGCAAAATAATTGCTGGCCCACCGCCGGCCTGGGTCACGGAATCCAGCGGCGTTGCGCTTGGGCGCCCCGTCTGAACATTTGCGATTTCAACAGAAGACACCGGCGAAAAGCTGCATTCCGATGTAAAATCGCGACACCACTCAGCTGATGTCCAAGCCCTTCGTTCACATCCACAACCACACGGAGTACAGCCTCCTCGACGGTGCGCAGCGGATCCCGCAGATGGTGGCGAGGGCGAAGGAACTGGGGATGCCGGCGCTCGCGATTACCGACCACGGTGCGATGTTCGGCGCCATGGAGTTCTATCTCGAATGCAAAAAGCAGGGCGTCAAGCCGATCATCGGGATGGAGGCTTACGTCGCCCCCGAAGGCCTCCACAAGCGGAGCGCCCGGGAGGAGAACTCCACCTACCACCTGCTGCTCCTCGCCAAGAACAAGGTCGGCTACCAAAACCTTTGCAAGCTCGCGACGATCTCGTCTCTCGAAGGCTTCTATTACAAGCCGCGAATCGACCACGAGACGCTGAAGGAGCACGCCGAGGGCCTGATCAGCACGACGACGTGCCTGGGAAGCGAGATCAACCAGTACCTCCTCCAAGGCGATTACGACAGGGCCCAGCGAACGGCCGGCCTCTACAAAGAAATCCTCGGCGACGGCAACTATTTTGTCGAGCTGCAGGACCACGGCCTTAAGGAGCAAGCCGAAATCAAGGACGGCTTGCTGCGGATATCGCGAGAACTGAATCTGCCTCTCGTGTGCACGAACGACTCGCACTATCTATGCGAAGGTGACTACCAGGCGCACGACGTTTTGCTGTGCATCCAAACCGGCGCGAAGGTCGCGGACAACAAGCGGCTGCGCTTCGAAACCAACGAGTTCTATCTCAAATCTCCGGAACAGATGGAGAAGACTTTCGCGGACACGCCCGAAGCCTATGCGAACACTTCCGCCATCGCGAACATGTGCGAGATGGAGTTGGAAAGCGAGCGCGTAGAGCTTCCCGACCCGGAGATCCCAGACGGCATGTCGGCGCAGGAGTTCCTGTCGAGCCTGGCTCTCGCCGGTCTCAGGGAGCGCTTCGCGAGTGTGACCGAGAAGCACCAGAACCGGCTTCGCTACGAGCTCGGTGTTATCGACACTACCGGATTCCAGAAGTACCTGCTCCTCGTCCGAGAGTTCGCAAAGTTCACTCGTGAGCAAGGCATCTACTTCGGCGTGCGAGGGTCCGCGGCAGGCTCGCTCGTCAGCTACTGTCTAGGAATTACCGACATCGACCCGGTGGAGCACGACCTGATGTTCGAGCGGTTTCTGAACCCCGAACGAATCGCAATGCCCGATATCGACATGGACTTCGAGGACGCCCGCCGCGACGAAGTCATCAGCTATGTCCGCGATCGCTTCGGCGAAGACCGCGTCGCCCAGATCATCACGTTCGGGACACTCGGCGCGAAGGCTGCGATGAGAGATGCAGGCCGGGCACTCGCCATCAGCCCGATAGATGTCGATCGCTTGTGCAAGTTGGTCCCCTCGATTCCGGGCACCACGATCGAGCGCACCCTTCACGATATCCCCGAGTTCAAGAAGGCTTACGCCGAGGACGCGACCGCGAAGCAGCTCATCGATACGGCGAAGAGCATCGAAGGGGTTAGCCGGCACTACGGCGTGCACGCGGCGGGCGTGGTCATCAGCAAGGAGCCGTTGCGTAATACCGTTCCGCTCGCGAAGGGGTCGGACGACCAGATCATCACGCAGTTCCCGATGGACATGCTCGAGAAGGCGGGCCTTCTCAAGATGGACTTCCTGGGCTTGAGCAACCTCACGGTCCTATCCAAGGCCGTTCAGAACGTCGAAGCCGCCGGCAAGGGCAAGATCGACATCCTGAATATTCCGCCCGACGATGTAAAGTCTTACGAAATCATCGGCCGCGGCGAAACCGTCGGCATTTTCCAGTTGGAAGGCGGCGGCATGACTCGTTACGTTCAGGAGCTCAAGCCCCAAAACATCGGCGAGCTAGCGGCGATGGTGGCTCTCTACCGGCCCGGCCCAATGGAGCATATCCCGCGCTATATACGCGGCAAGTTCGGCCTGGAAAAGCCCGCCTATATCGACCCGCGGATGGAGGAAACCCTGGCGGAGACCTACGGGGTCATCGTCTATCAAGACCAGGTCATCCACCTCGTCCGCGCGCTCGCAGGTTTCAGCCTCGGCGAAGCCGACATCCTTCGCAAGGCCATGGGCAAGAAGGATAAGAAGGCCATGGTTTCAGCCCAGACATCTTTCATATCCCGCGCTGTAGAGCTGGGTATGGCCGAAGCCGACGCGAATAGGGTTTTCGACCTGCTGCTTCCGTTCGCCGGCTATGCGTTCAACAAGGCTCACGCGGTGTGTTATGGAACCATCGCGTACCAGACCGCCTACATGAAGGCAAATTATCCTGTCGAGTATATGGCGGCGCTCTTGGGCGTGTACCAGGGGAAGGAGGACAGGGTCGTCGGCTGTATCGAGGAGTGCCGGCGGATGGGAATACAGGTGCTCGCACCGGATGTGAACCGGTCCTCGGAAGACTTCACGGTCGAGGCGATGGAAGACGGCACTCGGTCGGCAATCCGCTTCGGCCTCGCGGCGATCAAGGGAATTGGGTCGGCAGCCGTCCAGGGAATCCTGCGGGCAAGGGAAGAGGGGCCTTTCAAGCACCTGTTCGAACTCGCTGAGAGGTGCAGGTTGCACGGCGGGTTCAACAAGCTCGCGCTGGAGGCGCTGACTAAGGCCGGGGCGCTCGAGTCGATCGATCCCAATCGCGCGAAGCTCTTGGCGATGCTCGACACGGCGCTGGCTCTTGCAGAACGGTCCGCCCGAGACAAACTCGCAGGGCAAGACTCGCTCTTCGGCGGCGATGGCGAGGAGCCCGGATCGACGCCCTACCCGATATTGCCCGATGTGCCGTTGCAGCATCGCCGGGAGAACCTGGCCATGGAGAAGGAGGTTATGGGCCTCTATTTGAGCGATCACCCGCTACGGGGATACGAGCGCACCCTGGCGTCGGAGGCGACTCACTCCGCGGCGGCGATCGCCGAACTCGAAGACAGCACTCAAGTCACAATCGCCGGCGTCGTCACGTCGTTCAAGCAAATACGAACCAGATCCAAGAACGAGCTCATGGCCACGCTGACGCTCGAGGACTTCTCGGGCCAGGCGACCGTCACCGTGTTCCCCTCGTCGTACGCCGCCAGCCAGCACCTGCTCGCCAAAGACCGGATCGTCGCCGTCCAAGGCCACATTCAGCACCGGGAGCGTCGCGGGGATGCCGGAACGTTGAAGATGGTGGAACTTATCGCGCGCGGAGTTTCAGCGATCGCCGAACCGGGCGCGGATGGCGAAGACGAGGATCACCCAACCAAGGTCCCCGGAACTCTCGGGACCTTGCTTGTACAGGTCCTGAGGGCATCGTTGCCCCAGCTAAGGCGTGCCCGAGAACTGTTCGAGAGGAACCCGGGCGAATTTTCGGTGATGCTGGAAATCGGCAACAACGGCACCACAAAAGTGATTCCGACCAAGCACCTCGTGAGCGACGGCCCCTGGATCGTCGAGCTTAGGCGTACCTTCGAGCATGGCTTTGTAAAGATCGGGCGGAACTAGCCTGGGTACGCTCGGCGGATGGGAAACCGGCTAGCCGACGCGTCCAGCCCTTACCTGCGCCAGCACAAGAACAACCCCGTCCATTGGCAGCCCTGGGACGATGCGGCCTTCGCATTAGCGCGAGATCAACAGAAGCCGATTTTCTTGAGCGTCGGCTACAGCTCCTGCCACTGGTGCCACGTGATGGAGCACGAGAGTTTCGAGAACCCTGAGATCGCGGCGATCCTCAACGACAAATTCGTCTCCATCAAAGTCGACCGCGAGGAGCGGCCGGACGTCGATGAAACCTACATGGCCGCCGTCCAAATGTCGAGTGGCCACGGCGGCTGGCCGATGACTCTTTTCTTAACGCCCGAACGTGAGCCGTTCTTCGCGGGCACCTATTTACCAGCGGAAGACAGAGGCCAATACGCAGGTTTCAAGACGATCCTAACTCAAATTTCGATTGCCTGGAACGAGCGCCGACCCGAGCTTCAGGAGGCTGCGAACAGCTTCGGGAGGGCGCTCGAAGAAACGATGCGCCAGCCTGCGCCCGAGGCAACCGGGGTATTGGGATGGCCCTTGATCGATTTCGCGATCGAGCAGATGAAGAACAGGTTCGACGTCGAACACGGCGGTTTCGGCGAGCGCCCGAAGTTCCCGCCGCATCAGGCAATCGCGCTTCTGCTGTACATGGCTGAGCACCACGAACGGAAAGACTGCCTGAAGCTCGCCACACGAACTCTCGACGGGATGATGCTCGGCGGCATGCACGACCACGTCGGCGGAGGATTCCACCGGTACTCGACCGACGAAGAGTGGCTCCTCCCGCACTTCGAGAAGATGCTTTATGACAACGCCCTCATGCTCGCTAATTACGCAAACGCTAGCAGGCTAACGGCGAACCAGGAATACCGGCGCGTCTGCGACCGCCTCGTCGCCTGGCTAGAGCGCGAGATGATGTCATCTGCGGGAACGTTCTACTCAGCTCTCGATGCGGACAGCGAGGGAGAAGAAGGGAAGTTCTACACTTGGGGCAGGGATGACGCCTCCGTTTCCGAGGAGTTCAAGCAGACATTCGGATTAACAAAGGATGGCAATTTTTTAGACGAAGCGACGGGCGTGAGAACCGGCCACAACATCCCGCACTTGACACGGCCGCAAGGCTCGCAGTGGGACCAGGAACTGGACAGCCTCCGCGAGCAGCGAGAGAGGCGGGCCAGGCCGGGGCTCGACGATAAGATCCTTGTGGCATGGAATGGCCTGATGATCTCCGGACTCGTTGCCGCCGGGCGCTCCGACCTGGCTGGCAAGTGCGCCGCGACCATTCTTTCTGCGGACCGCGTTCCCCATCAGTTCGCCGGTGGCAAACCGGAAGGCGAACCCTTCCTCGACCTCGCCTATCTTGTGCAAGGCCTGCTCGATCTTGGAGTGCGCACAGAGGCGGAGAAGCTTTTCGATAAAATGATCGATACCTTTCACGACGGTGCCCAGGGCGGGTGGTTCTTCAGTGGCGATCGCCACGAGCACCTCTTCGGGGCATCGAAGGCCGCCCTCGACAGCGCGACACCGAGCCCGTCCGCAGTTGCGATCCGGTGCGCAGTCCGCCTGGGCAGGCACGAAATCGCTCAAATCGACCTTAGGGCGATGCTCGGCTGGATGGAGCGTGCCCCTCTAGCGTCCGAAGCAATGCTGCTAACAACGGCGATGCTGCTGGAGACCGCAGCGATCCAAGATGCACCCGAACGCCCCACTGTGACCGTTCGGCCCAGCGAATCTAAGGTAGTCGACGGCCGAGCAATCTGGGAGATCCGTATCGATCTCCCTTCGGGCAGTCACATAAACCCGGCCGTGCCCGAGGATGACTATCTGACACCTACCTCGATAAGCCTGGCCGGCCTCGGCGACACCGACGTCCGAATTCCCGATGGGGAGCTTACCGGGCCGGTCGCTATCCCGATCATCGGAACCCCGCCAACAGGGAAAGAAGGAGAGGCGAAGGCCAACGTGAGATTCCAGGTGTGCACCGACAACTCCTGCCTCGCCCCCCAGGAGCACGAGGTTAGCCTCGTCTGGTACCGGGAAGCTTAGGCGTAGGTAGAATCAGGCAGCTCATGGTTGAAGTGATCATGCCCAAAATGGGCGATGCGATGGAAGAAGGCATCCTTGTCGAATGGCTCGCTGAGGAAGGCGATAAAGTCAAATCCGGCGACACCATCGGTAACATCCAGACCGACAAAGCCACCGTGGAGTTAACCGCTCCGAGCACCGGAACATTGTCCGGCGTAATCTCGAAAGCCGGCGACACTGTCCCGGTCGGCGTTCCCATTGCAGCGATCCTTAAGGACGGAGAGTCACTCCCTGACGGGTGGGGAGGAGGCGCCTCGTCGAAGGTGGCACCCACCAAGGTCGAAGAGCCTGCGCCCGCTGAGGCTGTGGCGTCAAAACCGAAAGAAGAAGCCGCCGCTCTGAAACAAGCGGAGCCCGCCGAAGCGCCCAGGGAAGCCGTCGCCGCAAGCGCGGCGCCGAAAGCGGGTGGCAGAGTTTTTGCAAGCCCCCTGGCGCGGAGATTGGCGGAGGACGCAGGCTTGCCGTTGGAGGACCTCGCGGGCTCCGGACCCAACGGAAGGATCGTCGAGCGGGACGTAAGGGCCGCCCTGCCGAAGCCGAAACCGGCCGGGATCGCCGCGATAGCCACATCCGATCGGATGGTCGATCTCACGAACCTTCAACGGATCGTGGCCGAGCGGACCGCCCACTCGAAATTGAACGTCCCGCACTACTATGTGACCGTTGAAGTCGATGTCGAGGCCCTGGAAGCCCTTCGCGAGCAAATGAACGAAGAGAACCAGGAAGGAAAGCTAAGCATCAACGACTTCATCATCAAGGCTTGCGCATTCGCGTTGCAAGAGCAGCCCCATATCAACGCCAGCTTCGAAAACGGCAAACGGCACGAGTACGGCCAGATCAATATTGGTGTGGCTGCCGCCGTGCCCGATGGGCTCACGCTGCCGGTGATAAAGGACTGCGGCAACAAATCGCTGCGCCAGATTGCCGTCGAAGTTCGCGACCTGGTCGGTAAGGCCAAGGAGAACAAGCTTTCGCTCGACCAGCTCACCGGCAGTACGTTTGCGATTAGCAACATGGGAATGTTCGACGTCGAAAACTTCTCGGCGATTATCAACGAGCCGAACGGGGCTATTGTGGCGGTAAGCACCGCCGGGAAGGTTCCGGTCGTCGTGGAAACCGAGGACGGCGACGACATCGAGATCCGAAGCCGAATGAAGATCACCGGCTCCTTCGATCACCGGATCATCGATGGCGCGGTCGGAGCGGAATTCATGGGCGTTTTGCGAACCTATTTGGAAGCTCCGACGCGGCTGCTTTCTTGAATTAGTTGTAAAATATGAGCATGACTGAGCCGATCGGTGATTCGGTTTGCCCGGAATGCGGCCAAGTTTTTCAGTGCGCGGCCGCGGCCGGCGAATCGCCTTGCTGGTGCGCAAAGCTTCCACACGTCTTGCCCTGCGGAAATCGCGACGCTGCCTGCTTCTGCCCGGAATGCCTGGGCTGTGCCATCGACGAATCGCTGGGTGAGAACGACCGGGTCCAAACGGAAGTGTCGCCCCCCTAACCCATGCAGGGCAACGTCTTGATAACAGGGGCATCTCGCGGCATCGGACGCGCAATCGCTCAGCGCTTGGCACAGGACGGTTGGCGGCCTCTCATTCATTACAAGGAACGGCGGTCCGAAGCCGAATCGGTGGCCGTGGAGACGCGCGGCGTGGCAGCGCCGTTCGGAGCCGACCTTTCGATACCAGCGGACTGTGAAAAGCTGTGGCAATGGGCGATTTCGGAAGGCCCCGTACGAGCGCTGGTCAACAACGCGGGGCTGTATGTCTCGCAAGGCTTCGACATCGAATCGGACGATGCGTTTGCTGAAGCATGGCGAGCGAGCTATGAAACGAACTTCGGTTCCTCCCTCAGGCTCACCAGATACTTTTTGAAGCAGGCGCGCGATGGAGATCGAATCCTGAACGTTTGCTCCCGGGTCGGATTTCGCGGCGAGGCCGGAGCTGCTCACTATGCCGCAAGCAAAGCGGCGCTTACCAACCTAACCCGGTCTTTGGCAATCGAGCTTGCACCCAAGAAGATCGGGGTATTCGGGATCGCGCCGGGATGGGTCGAAACGGCCATGATTCGCGAAGGAATGGAGGCCAGAAAGGCCGAGATTATCGCCGGAATTCCGCTCGGCCGAGTTGCTTCGCCCGAGGACTGCGCCGCTGCCGCCGCCTTTCTAATGAGCGACGACGCTTCCTATTTAAGCGGTCAGATTATCGACGTCAACGGGGCAAGCTATTTCCATTAGCGGTATAATAAACGGGTTCCCCTGGGTGTAACCGGCGCTTTCGCCCGCGCGTGCCCGGGACCTGCGACGAACATGGCAAGGCATCTGGTCCTTAAGGATGGAACGGTCTACAGCGGACAGCCGCTTGGGGCGGACCTGGAGTCCGCAGGTGAGGTCGTTTTCAACACGGGGATGACCGGATATCAAGAGATCCTGACAGACCCAAGTTACGCCGGTCAAATCGTTCTTTTCACCTACCCGCTCATCGGCAACTACGGCATTAATGCCGATGACTTCGAGTCCGAACGCGTGCAGGTATCGGGAATCATTGTTCGCGAAGCAGCGGCGTCGCCCAGCAATTGGCGGAGCCGTAAGTCCCTCGACACTTTCCTAAAAGAGAACTCGACCCCAGGTATCCAAGGGATCGACACGAGGGCCCTCACGAAGTACCTTCGGTCGGCAGGAGTGACGATGGGAATGATTACGTCAGACTCCCCGGCAACGGCTCTTGAGCGGCTGCGCCGGGA
>JACDEQ010000015.1 GCA_013816225.1 Armatimonadota bacterium
GTCCAGGGGATCAAGCCCTTCCACGCGATGGCCTTCGGCAATCCTGAACTCGCCGAGCGCTTGGGTCTCAGCCGCACCTTCAAGTTCGGCGTTCGTCTCGGAACCGACGTGCGCACGATGGCTGCGCAATTCAGCGCTGTCCCGAACGTGGAGTTTGCCGAGATCGACGGAATCGGCGGACCGGCGTTTACACCGAATGATCCGCTGATCGGAAATTGCTGGGGTCTCAACAACACCGGCCAGCAAGGTGGAACCGTCGACGCCGACGTGGACGCTTTCGAAGCGTGGGACCATTGGCAGGGCGCTGACAACCTTATCATCGCAGTTATCGACACCGGCGTCAACGACCATCCCGACTTTGTCGGCAGAAAGATCCCGGGTTGGAATACCTTCAACAACACCAATAACACACAGGACGTGTACGGGCACGGCACACACGTCGCGGGCACCGTCGCGGCTAACGGCAACAACGGAATCGGCATTGCAGGGATGGATTGGAAGGTCAAGGTCATGCCGGTGAGGGTCTTGTCCGACTTTGGCAGCGGCACCGAGGCCCAATGCGCCGCCGGGATCGTTTGGGCAACCGACCATGGCGCGAACATCGGCACGATGAGCCTTCAGTACTACACCGGATCGCAGACATTCGCGGATTCGGTCAACTACGCGTACGGCCAAGGCGTCCTTCTCATCGCCGCTACCGGAAACGGCCAGGGCAACATCGTTGCGTACCCGGCTAGATTCCCGCATTGCGCCGGAATCGGCGCGACTACCAGATACGACACGATCGCGAGTTGGTCCAACTATGGTGCGCAGGTCGATGTGAGTGCGCCTGGCGAAGACGTGTACTCGTTCACAAACAGCAATGGTTACACGTACCTGTCCGGAACCTCGATGGCGACGCCCCATGCGAGCGGCATGGGCGCGCTCATGTGGTCCTACGATCGCGGCATGACGCCCGACGAAGTGATGTCGGTCATCACGGGGACCGCCGATGATAAAGGCCCCGTCGGCTGGGATAACCGCTTCGGCTGGGGACGGATCAATGCAAACGGCGGCATCCTGAAGGTAAAGGAGCCTCTAGCAGGATTCACCTCGATGTCCGTTCTAACCGGAACTCTGATGGGCGGCACCGTCGCCAGCCTGTTCAGCAGTGACAGCCAGGCCGTGCAGATCCAGTCGATCATTCCCCTAGCCGTCGCTGCGCCGAGTGTGCGTCTCCAGGCCGAAGGGACTGCACCCGACCTGCCCTTCAATCGAGTTCAGATCCTTCTGGAGGCTGCTGCTTCGACCGATAACGTGATGCAGACCGTTCATGCCTTCGACTTCGTGAACGGGACTTGGGTCCAGGTGGATTCGCGGCCGGCGACGACGACCGAGGCGTTCACGGTGGTCAATATCACCGACAACCCGAGCAGGTTCGTCCAGGCGGGCAGCCGGACGATTAGGGCTCGCGTGTCATTCTATAACCAAGGTGCGCCGGTGCCGACTTGGACTACGACAGTAGACCAGTTCCGCGGCGCTCTCCGCAACAACTAAGCCACGATCGCTCCCCGACGCCTTCCTGGGTGTCGGGGAGCTCACTATTTGTGAATGCTCGAGCTCGTCCCTGTACACAAGGATAACTGGCGCGCTGTTCGCGAACTCGAATTGAAAGCCGGCCAGCAGACTTTTCTTCACACCAACTTGTACTCCCTGGCAGAGGCGTTCGTGAAGCCCGACGCGCCCGAATACCTGCCACTCGTTATCTGCGAGGATGGAGAGGTCGTCGGCTTCGCCATGATCGCGAGAGATCCCGAAGCAGACCTACATTGGATTTCTAGGTTCATGATCGACGCGCAACACCAGGGCAGGGGCCTGGGGAGGGCGGGCATGCTGCTGGTCCTGGATTTTATGAAGCAGTGCCCGTCCTGCGCGAACGTCCATTTGAGCGTTTCTGCCGATAACGCCGTTGCCCTGGCTTTGTACGCTAGCCTGGGTTTCGTTCCAACCGGCGAAAAGGAAGGGGAAGGCCAGGATATTTATCGGGTACACGTTCGGTAGCGCGGCCGAATTCGCATCTGGTGTAAAATCTCCGGAAGTTCTCGCGATTACAGGCGTCAGAAATAATAGTAGTGAACTCCAACAGAAACGAGCTCGAAGAGCTCCTGCAAGCCCTGCCGCCAATTATCCAAAGGCGCATCCGTGAAGCGCCCGACGTAGACCGAGTGATCGAAATCGTTATCGATTATGGCCGGCCCGCGGAAATAAGGTTCATGGATCGCTATGAGCGGCTAGACGACTACCCGATTACCGAATCCGACATTGCGTATGTCACCGATCGCGTGGGACAGTTCGGCGGAGATAACCGGGCCGGGATCGAAAGAACCCTGCACCGGATCAGCGCCATACGTAGCCGCACGGACCGCATCGTCGGCCTCACGTGTCGCGTGGGCCGCGCCGTGCAGGGCACGATCGACATCATCCAAGACATCGTCGAATCATCGAAATCTATCCTCTTCCTAGGAAAGCCGGGCGTCGGCAAGACCACCAAGTTACGCGAGGTGGCGCGCATGCTGGCGGACGATCTGGGCAAGCGGGTTGTGATCGTGGATACTTCGAACGAGATCGCAGGCGACGGTGACATTCCGCACCCGTCGATCGGCTCGGCTCGCCGCATGCAGGTGAAAGACCCGAGTGTGCAGCACCAAGTGATGATCGAGGCGGTCGAGAACCACATGCCGGAGGTCATCGTCATCGACGAAATCGGCGTGGAAGCCGAAGCATACGCGGCGAGGACGATCGCTGAGCGAGGCGTACAGCTTGTCGGCACCGCGCATGGACGGACTCTTGAGAATCTAATGCTCAACCCGACCCTCTGCGACCTCGTAGGGGGCATCCAAGCGGTCACGCTTTCCGACGACGAGGCCAAGCGCCGCGGAACCCAAAAGACGGTTCTCGAGCGCAAGGCTCCTCCCACGTTCGACGCGGTAGTCGAGTTGATCGACTATGACAAGCTCGCGATCCACCACGACGCCCAAAAGCAGGTCGATCTCATCCTGCGAGGTGTGTCGCCCCGTCCGGAAATTCGGATTCGAACGGAGGAAGGCCGCGTCGAAGTGGTGCAAGCCGCCCAAACCCCGGAGCCGATCGAGCCGTACGCGAACGGCGGCCGGTCCGTCGAAAGACGCGCGGAAGGAGAGCCTGCAGAACCCCCGGCAAAGGAACGGCCGACGCAGCCGCTGCCACACGTTATCCGCGTGTTCCCGTATGGCATCGCGCGAACACGACTGGAGCGCGCTATTCGGGAGAGGCGAGCTCACTTAGCGATCGCAAACGATTTGAATGAAGCGGACGTTGTGATGGCGATCCGCACGTCGATGCAGAAGAAGCCGGGCAGGTTTAAGGAACGACTCGGCCGATCCATTCCCACCGTCATCGTCCGAAGTAATACGCTCTCGCAAATCGCGACTGCGCTGGATGAAATTCTTGGGGGTAGCGTTGCCGAACCAGGGGAGGTCGAGGAAGAGGCGCGAAGCGAAGTTCTGGGCGCGATCGATTTCGTCCGGGCCAAGGGTAAGTCGTTCGAGTTGGCACCGCGGCCGGGGCCCGTTCGTCGGATGCAGCATCAAACGGTCGAATCGCACAAGCTGCGAAGCGAAAGCGTAGGTCAGGAGCCCAACCGCCGCGTTCGGATTCTGCCCGTCGCGATATGAGCGGACGGTTTGTCACCCTCGAGGGCCCGGAAGGAGCGGGCAAAAGCACGCTTGCGGCTGCCCTGGCGAAAAGGCTGCCCAACGTTCTCTTAACCCGCGAGCCCGGAGACGGACCTGTTGGCCGGAAAATTCGCGAGGCGCTGCTGCATGGTGACGAGTTGGACTCTTGGACCGAGGTGTTCCTGTTTTTAGCGGACCGGCGGCAGCATGTCGAAGGCGTGATACGCCCGGCGTTGGACCAGGGCAAGACGGTTATCTGTGACCGCTACGCGGACTCCACCGTCGTCTATCAGGGGCACGGCCGTGACCTGCCAGTCGACCTTCTGCGCAAGCTCAACCGTCTCGCCACGAGCGGTCTAACTCCCGATCTGACGATTCTTTTGGACCTGCCGGCCGAGGCAGGTTTATCGCGGCTCGCAGACAAGGACCGGATGGACCGGGAACCATTGTCGTTTCACGAAAGGGTTCGTGAGGGTTTCCTTATGGAGGCGAAGCGCGATCCGGATAGGTGGCGTGTGCTAGACGCCTCATTGCCGGCTGACGAGTTGGCTGACCGAGCAGCCGGGTTAATCTAAACATGGAGTTAGGACTCGCCGGAAAAATTATCATCATAACGGGAGGCGCAAAGGGCATCGGCGAAGGGATCGCTCACGCAGTTGCGCAGGAGGGCGCCGTGGCCGTCATCGTTGGGCGAAGCGACGAAGGCAATCGCGCGACCGCCGAATCCATAAGGGCCGCTGGAGGCAAGGCATTTCCTATCGAAGCGGAACTGACGCGAACAGGCGATTCCCGGCGAGCAGTCGAGGCTGCGCTCGCCGAGTTCGGGCGGATCGACGGCCTCGCCAATAACGCCGGCGAGAACGATGGCGTCGGCCTCGAAACCGGCGACACCGAAAAGTTCATCACCTCGCTGAGGAAGAACCTCATCCACTACTACGAAATGGCCAAGTTCGCGCTTCCTGCACTCATAGAGAGTCGCGGCTCCATCCTGAACATCGGCTCGAAGGTCGCCGAGACCGGTCAAGGTGGAACGTCGGCTTACGCGGCGGCGAACGGCGGACGAAATGCGCTCACCCGCGAATGGGCGCTCGATCTCTGCAAATACGGCATTCGGGTCAACGCGATTATCGTCGCAGAGTGCTTGACGCCCATGTATGAGAGGTGGCTCACGACCCAACCTGACCCGGCTGCGGCGAGGGCGACAATCGAATCCCGAATTCCGTTCGGCAATCGGATGACCACCACCGACGAGATCGGCGCGATGGCCGCATTCCTGCTATCGGATCGCTCCAGCCACACAACGGGGCAGCTGATCCACGTCGACGGGGGCTACGTCCACCTCGACCGACCGCTGTAGGCCCGGAGCCCCAATTGCGCTTCGGAGGCTTGCTCCACTGCTCGACGTCGCCCGCCGCGAGCCCGCGGGAGTTCTCGCCTGGCATCAACTTGTTCGCCTCCTCCACGGTCATTCCGACGTGCAGGCCCCGCTTTACCGGCAAGAGCTCTTGCGGAACCGGGCAATACCAAAAAAACCAGTAGAGCGGAAGGCAGCAGCAAGCTAGCAACAGCGCGCTGATGGCTGCGATTCGAGCCGCCCATTTTGCTACGATGGGCGAATTGTGAGGTATGCGCCCCCCTGCCCCTTCCTCAACTGGGCCGACGCGAGCGGTATAGTAGCTAGCCGACTTCGGAATACGGCGCGCGGAGGTGCACGGGCTCGGACCTGGCGCGTATCCGGGTGTTGAGTATCTCCACTCCCACCGCGAATGCCATCGCGAAGTACGTATACCCCTTCGAAATGTGCTGGCCGGCGCCTTCCGCGATTAGGTTTACGCCGATCAGGACGAGGAACGCGAGCGCAAGCATCTTGACCGTAGGGTGCTTATCCACAAACCTGGCGACCGACTGGCCGAAGACGAGCATTAGCACCGTGGACAGGACGACCGCGATGATCATGAGGACGACCTCCTCGACCATGCCGATCGCCGTGATCACCGAGTCGAGCGAGAATACGATGTTGATAATGGCAATCTGCGTGACCACGGCGCCGAACGACGCCGCTACCTTTGCCGAGATCTCACCCTCCTGGCCCTCGAGCTTCTCGTGAATCTCGTGGACGGCCTTGTAAATGAGAAATAGTCCGCCGACGAGCAGGATGAGGTCTTTGCCACTAACCCCGTGCCCGAACACCGTAAACAGCGTCGCCCCCAGACCGAGAACCCAGCCTAATGCGAGAAGCAAGGCGACCCGCAGGAGCAAGGCGAGCGCAAGTCCGACCTTCCAAGCCTTCGCCTGCTCCTCCGGTCGAAGCTTCCCCGCGAGGATCGCGATGAAGACGACATTGTCGACCCCCAAAACGATTTCCAAGGCGGTAAGCGCAACGACGGCGGCCCAAGCCGCCGGATCAGACATCCACTCCATAGACACGAAGTGTGCTCGATTCGAGGCAATCACGGCAAGAAGGAGATTCTTCCCAAGAGCTCATGCCACTAAATCCGACATGAGATGCTAACTGATGATGCCTTCTCGCGGCAGGTCGCCGAAAGTAAAGACGTCCACACATCGGCTAGATCGAACAGCCACGGCAGACCGCCGTGGCCGTTAGCATTTCAGACTATCGGTTTGATCCGCTCAGCCACTTGCCTTCTGGGTCCCTGAATGCGAACCGCCCGGGACCGGAAATCGCCAGCGCGACCGCTATTAGCAGCAGCACGAACGTGTACTCGATGCCGCTCTTCTCGCGCACAGGAAGAAGCCATTGACTCAACGGACTTTGAGCATGGCCAAAGCCATCGTTATAGCGAGGCCAACTGACCAAAACCTCGTCAGGAGGCCAAGCACAAGCCGACGCCACCAGGCAAGTCCGTGAACACAGCCACGGAAGTGAGCGGCGCGGGGATCCTCCCTGACCCATGAAACTCACCGTGCCCTCGAAGCCAACGCACCCCACCAGCCGAAAAGCTTCTGTCAGCCATGCGCGATGAAGACGACACCCATAGCCATGCGAAGAATAAAGAGCGAAACATCCAATGCCGAGACCTTGGTGACGCCTCGCACGGATTCGATTTGAGTTGCCTAACCATACTAAACTTTTTATTGCACTATAAAAACAATATTGACTTGAAGTTTGTCTCGGTATAATAACTAAAGCGTTGGCTTGGAGCGCGGTGTAGAAATGTCATTTCCGGATCAGCCTTACTGTCCTATGGGTTCGACACTCGATCTTTTGAACGCGAAATGGACCCTCCATATCGTGCACAGCCTGCTTGCCAAACCGATGCGGTTCAATGAACTTGCCCGGGAAAACGGAATCAACCCGCGTACGCTCTGCCAGAGGTTGCGCGAGCTCGAAGACGCTGGCATCGTGGAGCGGAACGTGATCAGCGAAGTGCCGCCGAACGTCGAGTACTGCATGACCGCCAAGGGCCAGGCTCTCGAAAAGATCTTGGATTCACTGGCGGGCTGGGGCCGGGCGTGGATGCCGGAAGACGCACCGCACCTTGGCCGCGTTTAACACGCGCGACGACCGTACCGTTCTCATGGCCGTGCTTGGGAACGAATTTCGAAATCGAGGTCTGGGACAAGGCAACTTCCAGCTTTGTGCACGGTTGGGATGCATACCCGGCGCTCGCGACGCGACCCGGTTCGACCTGGTTCGCCTACTGCACCTTCGCCGGCCGACTGATAATGGCGAAAAACCCGTTCGCATTCGCGCCGAGATCGGGTAGGCCGCACGCGTTCGTCAGGACAGGAAAATCTCGTCTAGTAGCGCCGGCTTCCAGCTGGCACTCCCAAGCTAGACAAGGTCATATGCCGGCTGAAGCCACCGTTGCTTCGCAACCTCATTATGCCGAACCGAGTAACCAAAGATATATGAATCGCCCACTTGACAACATTAGACTCAAGTAAGCTATACTATACGCACTAACCCAAGACGGAGGTCCAATTTTGGCCAAAACAGTAGGAATCGATTTAGGAACGACCAATTCGGTCGTCGCAGTTATGGAAGGCGGCGAGCCGGTCGTTATCTCGACGGCCGAAGGCACGCGCACCATGCCGAGCGTCGTCGCTTTCAAGAGCAACGGCGAAAGGCTCGTCGGTGTCACGGCAAAGCGACAAGCCGTCATGAACCCGGAGAACACCGTTTCTTCGATCAAGAGGTTCATGGGACGCAGCTCATCCGACGTCACCGAGGAGTCTAAGCGCTCGTCATATAAGGTCGTCAAAGACAAGAAGGGCAACGCCGCGGTTCATCTGCCCGCGGTCGAGAAGGATTTCACCCCCGAAGAAATCTCGGCGATGATCCTTCAGAAGCTCAAGGCGGACGCTGAGGCTTACCTCGGAGAACCGGTGACGAAGGCCGTCATCACGGTTCCGGCATATTTCGACGATGCGCAGCGAACCGCCACCAAGAACGCCGGCGAGATCGCCGGGCTCGAAGTCCTTCGCATCATCAACGAGCCGACAGCCGCCTCGCTGGCGTACGGGCTCGATAAGAGAGAGAACGAGACGATTCTTGTCTTCGACCTCGGCGGTGGCACTTTCGACGTTTCAGTCCTCGACGTGGGCGAAGGTGTCTTCGAAGTTCGCTCCACCGACGGCGATACCCACCTCGGCGGAGACGACTGGGACCATCGCATCGTCGACTGGCTCGCGGACGAGTTCAAGAAGGCGAACGGGATCGACCTGCGCAACGACAAGTCGGCCTTGCAGCGGCTTCGTGAAGCTGCGGAAAAGGCCAAGGTCGAACTCTCGAGCCAAGTCACAACCCAGATCAGCCTGCCATATATCACAGCCGTCGACAACGAGCCGCGCCACCTCGACATAGCCCTCACCCGAGCCAAGTTCGAAGAATTGACCAAGGACCTGCTTGAGCGGGTCAAAACCCCCTTCGAAAAGGCGCTGAAAGACGCGAAGGTCGAATCAAAGGACGTCGACGAGGTCGTACTCGTCGGCGGCTCCACCCGGATGCCGATGGTGCTCGAGCTCGTCAAGAAGCTGGTCGGAAAGGAGCCTCATCGCGGCGTGAACCCCGACGAAGTCGTCGCAATCGGTGCGGCGATTCAGGCCGGTGTTCTCGGCGGCGAAGTCAAGGGGCTCGTGCTCCTGGACGTAATTCCGCTCGGCCTCGGCGTTGAGACTCTTGGAGGCATCGCGGACTTCCTCATCGAGAGGAACACCACCATCCCGACGAAGAAAAGCCGCATCTACACGACGGCACAGGACAACCAGCAGGAAGTTGAAATCCACGTCCTGCAGGGAGAGCGCTCGCGTGCCGGCGACAACAAGTCGCTGGGACGATTCCACCTCATGGGCATCCCGGCCGCTCCGCGCGGCATCCCGCAGGTAGAGGTGACCTTCGACATCGACGCGAACGGAATCCTGAACGTGAAGGCCCAAGATAAGGCCACCGGAAAAGAACAGGCGATCACGATCACCGGAAGCGGCAACCTCAACCGCGAGGAGATCGACCGAATGGTCGAGGAGGCCCAGCGGTTCTCGGATGAGGACGCGAAGGCCAAGGAGAACCAAGAGGTCAAGAACCGCGCGGACAGCCTGGCTTATGGTGTTGAGAAGAACCTTGCGGACCTCGGCGACAAGCTGGACGAGGTCGATCGAACGAGAATCCAAGAGAAGGTCGGCGCTCTTCGCACCGCGATCGCCTCCGACGATGTCGACGCCATCCAGTCCAAGTTCAGCGACCTCGAGCAAGAGTCGCATGCCCTGGCACAGAAGCTCTATGAGCAAACGAGCCAGCAAACTCCGGACGAGGAAGCCGAGACCGAGCCGGTCGGCGCAGCTGCGTCGACGGAAGGAGAGGTTATCGACGCCGAGTTCGACGAGAACAAGGACGCGGGCCAGTAACACTCTAGCGGTAGGAAAGGGCGGCGCGCACTTCGCCGCCCCTAAGCCTCATGGCAAAGGATTACTACGCGATTCTGGGGATAGACCGAAAGGCCGACGATAAAGCGATCAAATCCGCATACCGAAAGCTCGCCCGCAAGCACCACCCCGACGTCAACCGCAACGACAAGCAGGCAGAGGACAAGTTCAAGGAAATCTCGGAGGCGCACGACGTGCTGGGTGACGAGAAGAAGCGCAAGCTCTACGACCAGTACGGCTCGAACTGGGAAGCGGCGTCTAAAATGGGTGAGAACTTTGGCGGTAGCGGGGCTCCCGGTGGTTTTCGAGTCGATTTCGGTGACGGTGGTGTGCCACCTGGGTTCGAGTCCGTTTTTGAGACCATTTTTGGCGGAGGCGGCGGCTTTCGCGGTGTCCACCAGGCAGTGGCGCACGATCTCGAGCAGGCCGTCGTCCTGACCTTGAAAGAAATCGATTCCGGCACTACGAGATCGTTCACTTACCGGGTCGAAGACGCTTGCAATACCTGTCACGGAACCGGAACAATCCGGGCCGCCAAGAGCCAGCCATGTCCTCAGTGCAGAGGCTCGGGCCAAGTTCGCGGCATGCTGGGAATATCGCAAACGTGTCCTGTCTGCGGCGGCCTTGGAACTCTAAATGTCGAGACGTGCCCAACTTGCAAGGGCCAAGCCACACTGCCGACGACAAAGCGGGTCGAAGTGAAAATACCGGCCGGCATTTCCGACGGCGCGCGCCTGCGCGTCGCCGGCCAAGGCGCAAGCGGCGCGAACGGCAAGCGCGGCGATCTCTATGTTCTGATCCAGCAAAAGTCCGACCCGAACTTCACGCGCAAGGGCGACGACCTTGAAGCCAATGTTCCTGTGGACTACACCCTTGCGGCGACCGGGGGCTCGGTGAAGGTCGACACGCTGCGAGGCACGGTGGATATGAAAGTGCCGGCTGGCAGCCAAACCGGCCAAGTCTTCCGCCTCGCGGGCAAAGGCGTTGCCAGGCTCAGCGGCGGCCGCGGCAACCTGTTGGCTAAGCTGAGAATAACCGTCCCGAAACAACTCCCTCCAGAGGAGAAGAAGCTACTGGAGGAGATTAAGAAGCTGCGCTCGTGAGCAACGACCCGGTCTACCCGATCTCGGTGGCAGCGCGCCTGTGCGGCGCCCATCCGCAAACGCTCAGGACCTATGAACGCCTCGGCCTGGTAGCTCCGGTGCGACACAACGAGAAGAACCGGCTTTATAGCGAGGACGACGTGCAGCGTATCCGACAAATCCAGCGGCTGACCCAGGATTTAGGCGTCAACCTTGCGGGCGTCGAGATCATTCTCAACCTGCTGGACCAAATGGAGGGAATGCGTTCGGACCTCGAGGGTCAGATGCGTGATTACGTCGAGGATGCGCAGAAAAGGGTGAACGCACTTCTTAAGGATAGCAACATGCCGATCCGCAGAGACGAACCTCTGCTTCCCGTTCGGAGCATTTCCCCTCGGACGAAGATTGACATCTAGCAACCAGCGCGACAACGCGGGTATCCTAGGCTACAATCCGCCGCGAAAAAGAGAGCTGCGGACTTGCCGCGAACGAGTCGCTGAGGGTTAGCGACTCCCATCCGAACAAACAAATAAGCGCCGTATTGCCCGCGACCTCTAGGGGATGCTAGCATCCACGGCGTCAAGATGCCCACCACCACAAAGGAGACGGTTTTGCGAAACCTACTTTTAGCCGCGCTTAGCGCCTTTACGGTCGGCACTGCCTACGCAGAAGGCACCGCCGACATGGAAATCTATGTCGATTATCCGATCGGATACTGGGACATAACCTCCACAGGCTACTTCGACATCAGCAACAGTGGCCGGACCCATTCCTACGAAAACGCCATGTGGATCGACATGAATGAGGGCGACCAGACTACGCTCGCCCACACATGGCTCGGTGAATACACCAAAGACATGATCATCTTGGAGTTCTGGGTCAATCCCAGCGCGCCTGGACTCGCGGCAATGACGATCAACGCCCGCATCCAAAATCAGGGCATCGGACCGACGGTCAGGCTCGGAGATTATGCCTCTCCAGTGACGGGCCAATGGACACGAGTGCTCGTTCCGCTGTCACATCTCGGTATCCAGCAGGGCGACGTTATCAATTCCTTCTATCTCAATGCACCCCAAAATTTGCCTCCCTTCTGGGCCGACGACATAAAGATGCGGAAGGAGAATCCTCCGCAGACCACGATAATTTCGATCGATCCGGGCCGTACGATCCGTTCGCTCGAGCGGCGTATGTTTGGCGTCGGTCTGGCGACGCAAGATTGGACGATCGATCTGGAGGAAACTCGCCAAGGAATGCGAGAGGCCGGCATCCTGTTTATGAACTTCCCAGGCGGCATGAACGCCAACCAGTACGACTGGGTAACCAGCACGGACAAGCAAGACGGAACCTACTGCCGAGTGACCACCGAGGATTACCTCAGGCTGGCCGACGCGATCGGTTCCGACAAGATGATCACCGCCAACTACGGTTCCGGCACTCCGTCGGAAGTTGCGGCTTGGGTTCGTTACGCTAACATCGAAAAGGGCGGCGACGTTATCTTTTGGTCGATCGGCAACGAATCCTATCATCCTGGAGCGTATGACGTGCGGCCGCCCCCCTTCGACCACGATGCAGAGACCTACGCCGCATGGGTTATCGAAGCCATCGCACGCATGAAGGCCGTGGACCCGAGAGTCAAGATCGGTATCGTCGGAACCTATGGCGAGCACAGCTGGCCACAGCGCACGACGGTCATCAATCCGATCAGCGGCTTGCCCGCTAACGGCTGGAGCGCCGTAATCCTCACAAGGATGCGCGAAGCCGGAGTTCTTCCAGACTACTTCGACTTCCACCTGGCCCCGACCGCCCCCGGAAAGGAGAGCGACGCAGCAGCATTTCAAGCGCTCGACCGTATCGACTTCTGGACAGGACGAATGAGGAAGATGCTCCAAGATTACTTGGGACCCGCGGCAATGAGTGTCCCGCTCAATCTCACGGAATCGAACACCTGCTGGGCTAGGTTGGGCAAGCAGAGCACGAGCCTTACCAGTGCCCTCTATTTGGCGTATTCTTGGGGTCAGCTTGCCGTGCGCAACGTGGACAGCTTCGTTTGGTGGAAGCTTCACAACCAAGCGCTCACGGACGGCAACTTCCACCCGAGTCTCTATGGATGGCGCAACTACGGCGACTTCGGGATTCTCGCGAGAGGTCTACCTGAGGATATCTCCCCGCCTCTCAACACACCGTACCCGACCTTCTACGCGGTCAAGATGCTAAAGCTGTTCGCTCGTCCGGGCGACACCCTCGTTCCGGTCGAATCCAATAATATGCACCTCAAAGTGTTCGCCTCTAAATCGGGCGGGAGGGTGAAACTGTTGGTCATTAATACTGCTCGAGACCGCGATGTCCTCGCGAGGCTGAAAGGCAATGGTATGAATCTGAGCGGTACTGTGACCCTCCACAAGTACGGTCGGCCCGAAGATGCAAATGAAGAAGACATCAAGACGTCACAGGTCGACCTTGACAATGTCAATTTCGTCTCGGGCCCCAACTTGGAGTTCGAGCGTTATTCGATGACCGTCGTCGAGTTCTAATTTAATAGGCATCGCATGGAGCTTGGCCTCGCAACGGGGCCAGGCTCTTTTGCGGCGTCCCTGGCGGTCATTCGATGGGGTGATTTTTTCGATAAACTGCCAAAGTTGCCTGTATTCTTGGTATAATTTACCTGTTGAAGTGCACGTCTAAATTCGGTGAAGTCCGAAGTCGACGATTTGGTTGATATTTTTTGCGGATTACAACCGTCTGCGAACCGGCCAGGGAAACGGTACTGGCCATCCTTGCACACCACTGATCCGCACATGACCGGAATTCGCGCTGGAGCTCACGACGGCTCACCGGGACGCTAGTCGAGCCTCATTGCCGAGGGTTCGATATCCCCGGCGCCACGATCACGATCCTAGGAAAGGAGCTGTCATTGCGAACTTTAGCTCTACTCATTGTGAGCACCTGCGTGTTCGGCGCGCTGCATGCCGAGGACACCGCAGATTTCGAGATGTACGTCGATTACCCCATAGGCCTATGGGACATGTCATCTACCGGCCCTATCGACAAGGCGAACACAGAATACACCCACTCCTATAACAACTCGATCAAATACACCCTGAACGCGGGCAATCAGGCGACGATTACCCATACCTGGTACGGCGAATGGACCACCGACATTATCCATTGGGAATTTTGGGTCCGGCCCGCTGGAACAGGCCTCGAGAACATGAGGCTTAAGGCCCGCGTCTTCCTCGAAGCGCCGCGCCCGAGCGTTCGGCTGGGCGATATAACCGGCCCCATTCCCCCGGGCGTATGGACCAAAGTGGTCGTTCCACTGTCTGCTTTAAGTGTCGTCGAAGGTGAAGTGGTTCACTATCTCTACTTTGATGTTCCGCAGAACTTGCCCATCTTTTGGTTAGACGACATGAAGTTCGTCAAGCGCGATCCTCCCTTGACGACAACCACGATCGACCTTCAGCCAAACGCACCGTTCCGAGCGCTGCACAAGCGGATGTTCGGAGTGGGAGTCCACTGTCAGGACAATACTCTGGAGCTGTCCGAAAGCCGGTCAAGAATGATGGAGGCCGGGATTCTCTTCATGAACTTCCCTGGCGGCACCAACACCGACCTGTACGACTGGGAGAGCAGCACGAATAACCAGACCGGTGTGTATTGCCGCTTAACAACCGAAAAGTATCTGCAGCTGGCAGAGGCCATCGGCGCTGACAAAATGATCGCCGCCAACTACGGCTCCGGAACTCCTGTGGAGGCAGCTGCGTGGGTCGAATACGCCAACAACGTGATGGGCGGCAACGTGATCAATTGGTCGATCGGCAACGAGTGCTATCACCCTGGTGAATACGACACCAGGCCGCCGCCCTTCGACCATGACGCCGAAACCTACGCCGCTTTCTGCGTGCAGGCGATTCAACTGATGAAGGGGGTCGACCCTAGGGTTAAAATCGGCGTCGTCGGAACCTACGGTGAGCAAAGCTGGCCACAGCGGATTACGGTCATCAACCCGGTGACGGGCGTGCCGGCCAACGGCTGGAGTGCAGTTTTGCTGACTCGCATGCGCGAGGCTGGCGTTCTCCCCGACTACTTCGACATGCATCTGTACACGGTGCCGCCCGGCAAGGAAAGCGACGCTCTCCTCTTCCAAAATCTGGACCGGATCGACTTCTGGATAACCCCCATGAAGCGGATGCTGACCGACTATCTTGGCCCGGCCGGCGAGAACATTCCGATCAATCTGACCGAGTCGAACAGCACTTGGGGCCGGCCCGGGCCTCAGAATGTCAGCCTCACCAATGCCATGTACCTTATGTACCAGTGGGGCCAGATGGCAAAGCGAAACCTCGAATCGTGGGTTTGGTGGAAGCTGCACAACCAGGCCCAGGTGAACGGCAACGACCACCCGAGCCTGTACGGCTGGAGAGACTACAGCGACTTCGGCATCTTGGCCCGCGGCCTTCCGGAAGGTGTGTCTCCGCCTTTGAATACGCGGTATCCGACCTTCTACGCGATGAAAATGCTGAAGAAGTTCGCCCGTCCCGGCGACGAGATGTTCCCGGTCACGACAAATAACATGCACCTGAAAGTGTTCGGTTGCAAGTCGGCGTCAGGCAGGATCCGGCTCCTGGTTATCAATGCGGCGAAGACCAAAGACATACCGGTTAGGATCAGCGCGGGCAACCAGTTGTTGCCTGGCAGCGCTACGTTGCACCGATACGGGGCTACCGAGGACGTGAACGAGCGAGACATCTCGACGACCTACGTGACATTTGGGCCGATTTTCGGCGGCTCGTTCCGAACACTTCAGACGACGATCAATCGTTACTCGATCAACTTGATAGAGTTCTAACACAATCCTACTCCCTTCGGGTCCGGCAGTACTCCAACGCCGGGCCCTTTTTTTCGGCTGGCTCCATACTAAGGCGGATGCTTGACCGCAAACTGAACCTAGTCTGCGTTCCCACCTCGCTGCATCGGTTGGACCGTGCATCCGAGTTGCTGTGCACGGAACTATGGATAAAACGGGATGATCTGACGGGCTTTGCTGGCGGTGGCAATAAGGGACGCAAGCTCGAATATCTAATGGCGGATGCGATCGGGCAAGGTGCCGACACTGTCGTAACGCACGGCGCGTGGCAAAGCAATTTCATTCGTCAGGCCGGGGCTGCCTGTCGCGTGCTGGGATTGGACTTTCATGCGACCGCGATGGAGTGGCCGTATCCGGGTCGGGGTCGTGAAACGAAACCATCGGATTGGCCTTCTAATCCCCACATTCAGGGCAACCAGATCTTGGACGGTTGGTTGGGGCTCGACGTGCAAAAGCTGCCCGATTCCGACTGGAATGAACTCGAAACTCAATCACATGCGCTTGCCTGCCGCCTGCGATCCGAGGGAAGAAACGTGTACGAGATCCCAGGTGGTGGCAGCACGGGGATCGGGGCACTCGGATTCGTATCGGCCGCCCAAGAACTGCTCATGCAAGATGCAACCTTCGATCGCATTATCGTGGCGTGCGGCAGCGGCGCGACGCAAGCAGGATTGGCCTACGGAATTGCGCGAGCAGGGGCGAATACGAAAGTCGTCGGCATATGCACCGATAATGAACCCGAGCTCGTCGACGTCCTCGGCTCGATTTCATCTGACCTCGACGGCCTTCTGTTGACAAAGTTGCGCATGGTGCAGGGCGATTTCGACCTTAGGATGGATTATTGTGGAAAGGGATACCAGGTGCCCACCGAGGAAAGCCGTGATGCCATCGAGATGCTGGCCAAGGCGGAGGGCATTTTCCTCGACCCGGTTTACACGTCAAAAGCGTTCGCAGGCCTTGTCGACCTAGCCAAAAACGGCGAGCTCACCGGAAAGACGCTTTTCTGGCACACCGGCGGCTTCCCCGGCCTCTTCGTCGAAGGCTACGAGCCTCGCCTTCATTAGGTAGTCTGAATGCCCATTGACACGCCCCTACTTGGCTGTTGTAATCCCCGCTTATAACGAGGAACCCCGCTTGGAGCGATCTTTGTCACGCATTCGAGAGTACCTGAGCGCGCAGCCTTACTCGTGGACCGTTCTGGTCGTGAGCGACGGCAGTACCGACACGACTCCCGCTATCGCGGGGTCGTTTGCTGGGTCGGATACGCGATTCGCGCTTCACGCATATTCACCGAATCGGGGCAAAGGATACGCGGTGAGGACGGGCATGATGGAAGTCGAAGGCGACTGGCTCCTCTTGTGCGACGCGGACCTGGCCGCGCCGATCGAGGAAGTGGAAAAGCTGTTTGCAGCAAAGGCCGCGGTCGCGATCGGCAGCCGCCCGCTCGCGGAAAGCAAACTCGAAATTCGCCAGCCTTGGTGGCGCGAGATGGCGGGCAGGGCATTCAACGGAGCGGTTCGGGCCCTCTCGATTCGAGGAATCAAGGACACTCAATGCGGCTTCAAGCTGTTCGAGCACAAAGCGGCCAAGGAGGTCTTCTCGCGCTGCCGATTCGACGGATTCAGTTACGATTTCGAGGCGCTGATGCTCGCGAGTGCGCTCGGTTATCGAATTGCCGAAATCCCGATCAGGTGGTCGCACCAGGAAGGTTCGAAGGTGCGGCTTCTGCGCGATGGTATGCGGATGCTGCGCGATCTCGTGAAGCTGCGCCTCACCTTCAGATCGCGTTTAAAGTGAACGTCAGGCGGGCCGATCCGTATAGTCACTAAGGATGTCGCCGACCAAGGAACAGAAGATCGCCACCTGCTTCGTAGGCTCGGATTGGGCGCAAGCTACGCTGAGATGGAATTCTGCTCGAAGCTTGGTGTCGACGGCACGATCGACCGCCTGGTCAATTACGAGAACGTGCCCGATGGTCTCGAC
>JACDEQ010000175.1 GCA_013816225.1 Armatimonadota bacterium
GGGCTAAGCATCAGGTTCACGCCGAGAGCCTCGAGGATGTCCGCGCTGCCGCACTTGCTTGAGACCGCCCGGTTCCCGTGCTTTGCGACCGGCACGCCGGCGGCGGAAGCGACGATGGCCGACGCGGTGCTCAAGTTGAAGGTCTTAAGCGAATCACCGCCGGTGCCGCAGGTGTCGATGACGTCGGTTTGGCTCGACCGGATCGGTGTCACGCGGCTGCGCATGGCCTTGGCAAATCCGGTGATTTCTGGTCCCGTTTCGCCCTTCATGCGAAGCGCGACCAACAGCGCTGCGATCTGGGCAGGCGTCGCCTCACCGTCCATGATCAGGTCCATTACAGCCCGCGCGTCCGTTTCCTGCAGGTTCCGGCGCTCGACCGCGTGGCTGATGGCTTCCATAATCGTCATCTGGCATACATTATGGGGGGGACCTGCATGCAGGCATCATGGAATGTCGGCTGCCTCTTGAAGCAAAATTAGATGCACCTGAAGATTGATGATCGCTCCGGCCGTATTCGCCTTGTGCTTAATCGCTAGCCAAAGCCCTCGCGAAATGGCCATTCGTGCGCTTTCGAATAACGACGGTCCGCACACGCGATACTACGCTGCTCTAGCCGCCCTTTCCCAAAGTGAACTCTCCACTCTATCTCTGTTAGGCTAGGGCCACAGGGTCACGTGGTTGTTCTTCGAGGATTCGCCACTAGGCCCATAGTGATGGACCGAATGCCGAATTGGAGCCGTTTGGTTTTGGTGGACATCGAAGCTCAGGCTATTCCTTGGAAGGCGCAGCTTTATGCCTTCAAAGGGAGGGTTGGCGGGACAATCGGTTCTGTTCTGGCAGTTGAGAAACTCGGCGCAGCTTTCAAGAGCGGTGACCGGTCGAACTTCGAGCGAGCACTTGGCGACCGAGGGCACGTATTTGTCTACAAACACTTCCCATCGATCGGAGTCATAGCCAAGTCGATTTATAGGGCAGACGGCGCCGAGGTGTCTTCGACGTACTTGGTTTCAACATCCGCAAAGCTCCGCGCGATCGGTTTTCCGTAGGTCGTGGGTTCCCCGAGAATTGCCGTCCATCGAGGCGTGTCCTGGCTCCGACGCGCCGTTCCACATAAGAAGGAACCCCTCTAAGTGGGCCTAGGTACTCTCTTAACAATCCAGTTACAAGGAGGATTATTTTGAAGAGTCCCCGGAGGTGCCTACAATGGGCGCCCGGATGTGTGGCCGCGACGATGCTGATTGTCAGTTGCCGGCAGTCGAATGATCATGGAGCGGCCGCGCCACCGTCAGAGCCCCTCGCGGTATCTCTTCCAGTCAAAGTTACGGGAAGTGACGCTTTACTTAAGCGGCTCGGAATTCAAGCTCGGCCATCTGAGAACTCCCCTTTTATCGTCTTCGACCGCGAGCCCACCTCTCTAACAGTTCGACCGTACGACCTGGCCGCCCTTGGGGCGACTTCGGCGATTAGGTGGGAGCTAGCATCGCGACAAGAGGCATCCATGAGATCGGCCAACTCTCGGCGGATCATGATCCGCTACGAGATCGTCGACGCGTCGCCGAAAATCCTTCCAATGCTTTATGACACAAAGGGAAAAGCGTCTGAGGATGATGGCTTCGAGATCACCGCGCTGATCTATTGGGGCCGCCTCGCGCAGGATTCGACGCCTGGAATGTCGAAAGAGCTAAGGCTGTACAAATCGGGGAAAATAGCCGGAAGGACGCTGGGGCCCACTTTCGATAGGATCGAAGTACAGGCGGTCGCGTTCACGCTTAATCCGCGCACGGTAAAGATTAGTTACGAAGACGATCTCCAGCGGGTTGTATTAGGCGCCGACGGGTGGGCGATCGGCGGGGAAAGGGCACTGGGTACCACCGAACTCCCTTCCGGTATGCGGCTCCCAATTTACGACGTATCCGCGACTACCTTGCCTGACAAGTAAACGCGGGTTATCTGGGAACCTTGTAGGCGGGCACTAGGTACTGTCATAACAATCCAGTTACAAGGAGGACTATTTTGAAGAGTCCCAGGAGGTGCCTACAATGGGCGCCCGCACAATGAGTCTCGCAGTTTTGCTGGCGGCGTGTCCGCTGGCCTCGCAAGCGCTAAGCGCTGACCCTCCGCCGCGTGTCCTCAACACGCGCTTCACGTTCACGGCCACCGTGCCGTCCCCACCATCCGGCAAAAGTCTGAATCTTTGGATTCCGATTCCTTCGGATAACGAACTCCAAACGATCACGAACCTCAAGGTCGACAGCCCGTACGGCTACAAAATCACCAAAGAGGCGAAGAACGGCAACCGCATGATTTACGTTCATTCCGCCAGCGCGAGCGGTCCAGCGACGGTTGCCGTGACGTTCGATGTCGCCCGTGAGACGGCCGGCTTGGTGGATGTGCGCAAAGAAGGCGGCCCCGATGCGCGCATGTACCTAGGAGCAGATAGGCTCGTTCCGATCACCGGCAGGTACAAGGACATCGCCGTCGATGTCACAGGTGGCGAAGCCACTGGATACGGCAAGGTCAAGGACATCTTTGATCACGTAGTTGCCACGATGCAGTACGACTACAAGAAAGAGTCGCCACATTTAGGCGAGGGCGACGTCGCGTTCGTTTGCGACTATAGGAAGGGCAACTGCTCCGATCTGCACAGCTACGTGATCTCGCTGGCGCGCAGCCAGGGGATTCCGGCGTACCTCGAATACGGGTTCCCGGTCACGGGCATCCCGCTCGGCGATCCGATTCCGGCGAAGGGCAAGGTCGGCGGATACCACTGCTGGACGTGGTTCTACGACGAAGACAGGGGCTGGCTGCCGGTGGATGCATCCGACGCACGCCGATGGCTCGACGCAGGCAAGAAAGATATCAGCGCCTCGTTGATGGGGCAGCTGGTCTTGGAAAGATCGGCCGTCGCCTTTTCGAGAGGCCGGGACATCGTTCTCGAACCCAAGCAAGCCGCTGGGCCTCTCAATAACTTCATCTATCCCTACGCCGAGGCCGACGGCAAGCCGATTGAAGCCAAATGGGACTTGGCGTACGAGCTGCTCGATCCGCAGGACCCGCAGGCACAGATCGACGAGCTGCGCCGCATCGTGCAGAAGCAGCAGGCGGAGATCGATGCCCTGAAGGCGGGCAAGACCGAGGCCGGCGCGAAGCCTCAGGTTCCGGTGACGGCGCCGTCCGGCGAGAAGGTATCGGTGTACGGCTTTGTCCGGGGCGACGCGGTCTTCGACTCTTCGAAGACGAACAACGCCGAGTCCCCGCAGTTCGTCTTGTCCGGCAGCTCCGACGAGCAGTTCACGATCTACCCCGACCTCACGAGGCTGGGCGTCGACTTCAAGGCCGCGCCCGGCAAGATGGACGTGAGCGGCAAGATCGAGATCGACTTCCAGGGCGGCGGCAGCCCGTCGCGGCCTAATCCACGCGCCCGCCACCTCTACATCCAAGCCAAGCAGGGCCGCTCCACGTGGCTGGTCGGACAGACGTGGGACCTCGCCTCGCCGCTGTTCCCATCGCCGAACGACGACACGCTGATGTGGAATGCCGGCAACCTCGGCGACCGCAGGGCGCAGATCCGCTACACGTACGATGGTGAGAGTGGGATGTCGATGGCGGTAGCTCTCGGCCTCACCGGCGCGATCGACGGCAAGGACATGGACAACAACGGCGTCCGGGACGGCGAGGACAGCGGGATTCCGAACATCCAGGCAAGGGTTGGATTCAAGGGCGCGAAGTACGCCGCCGGCATTTGGGGCACCATGTCCAAAGAGGAGACGGCCACTCCGGTCGGAGGTGAGACGGACTTCACGTCGTCTGGCTTCGGCATAGACTGGTCGTTCGCTCTAAGCCAAGTTCTCGACGTGAAGGGCGAGGCGTGGACGGGCTCGAATCTCAGCGACATCCGGGGCGGAATCGGCCAGGGAGTCAACACGACGACCGGCGAGGAGATCGCGAGCAGCGGCGGCTGGATCGAGCTCGGCTTCAACGCGAGCCCGACGCACCGCATGGCCTTCGGCTACACGCTCGACGACCCCGATGACGACGACGTGCCCGCGGCCGGCCGAACTCGCAACTCCGCCTTCTATCTCCACAACAAGTGGCAGCTGGGCAGCGGCCTCGAGCTCGGCGCGAACTACATCTACTGGGTCACCGACTACCTCGGCCTGCCGTCGGGCAGAGACAACCGCTTCAACATGTTCTTGATGCGGAAGTTCTAAAGGGCTGGGAGGAATCAGCGGCCATCCGATGTGGTGGCCGCTGTTGTTTGTGAAGGTAAGAGAATGGAAGCTAACTTCCGCGCCGACGAGTGGCGAGAGCCGTGAGGGCGACTCCGAGGGCGGCTAGGGTCGCGGGCTCGGGAACCAAGCCATAGGAGAAGTCCCAAGGGCCCTTGCCCAACAACTCTTCAATGCTCCGGAAATGTTCGTTCCAGAAGTCGCTGTCGAACCACGAGTTACCGTTTCCGAGTGGCGATCCGAAACCGTTAGCGCCAGAGGTCGTAGAAACGAATGTTTGGCGTGGGGGCCCGCCGACGTTGACACCCACGTAATACGTGCCGGCGGCGAGGTGCAAGTCGAGGCCGCTGATACGCAGTTCGTATTCGTCGTAACCAAACCCGCTTCGCCCAGTTAGGGTCTGAGTGATAGGACCAGAACCACCGGCTACGAGCGTGCCCCCGTTGCCCTCGGAAATGCCGCTGCGGATCTCCCAGTTCATGCTGCTGATTTCGTCCATGGTCAGACAGTTCGCGTAGATGCCGGTGACCATCCACCCGGCGCCGTCGACGTCGAAGTCATCGTAGACGTAGGCATCGTTGTTGATAACGATGCCGTTGCGGCCGTCGAAGTCCCCGCCGTAGAATTGCGCCATGGAAGGTCCCGCAACACACAGAGCGGCAGCACTGACCAATCCCAATCGATAGAATCTCATGTGTTGCTCCCTCTCCTATAAAATACGGCGCGTGGCATGGTTCTGTGGGTGCCCGAGCATAAACTGGGTGTTGAGCATAAGCGACTGACAGCTCCAACGGGGCACGAATGGTCGCGAGCTTATCCATGACGGCCTCCCGATTTCGGCAATGGTCTTTCGGCAAGGTTTACGC
>JACDEQ010000176.1 GCA_013816225.1 Armatimonadota bacterium
TGTAGGCGAGCACGTCGCGGAGCCTGGGTCCGAACCGAATCGGGTCGACGAATTCACCCATGCGGATGCCGATTCGAGCGGCCTTGTCCTGATAGGCAGGGCCGATTCCGCGACTCGTGGTGCCGATCTTCGACTCGCCGCGGAGTGTCTCCTCGAGGGCGTCGATCTGACGATGATATGGAAAGACCACGTGCGCAGACGCGCTGATAATCAACTTGCCGAGAGTGCCGGCCCTCTCTTTCGTCTCGCTTAGTTCTTCCAGCAGGGCTTTGGGGCAAATAACCATGCCTCCTGCGAGAACGGCTGTGCAATCTGGGTGCAGAATGCCCGATGGGATGAGGTGAAATTTATAGGTGATGCCGCCAATCCGAACGGTGTGGCCTGCGTTGTTGCCTCCGCTGAATCGGACATTCCACTTGGCCTGTTCGGCCAGAACGTCCACAAGTTTGCCTTTGGCTTCGTCTCCCCAAAGCGCGCCAACGATGATTAGCGTAGGCATAATGAAAAAAGCGCCCCCGTCGGCGCTAGTGTAGTATACCATTCGGAACGAAGCGGAGGGAGATGTTGATCATTGCGGTACCCAAGGAAACCACGCCGGGCGAAAGGCGCGTTGCGCTGGCGCCCGACGGTGTTCGGGCGCTTGTCGCACGGGGAGCCGAGGTTCTGATCGAGCGAGACGCTGGTCACGGAGCGTCCATCGCGAACGCGGCCTACGAGACCGCCGGGGCGCGTGTGTCGGACGGAGAGGTGCTTTCGAAGGCCGACATGGTCCTGCAGGTGTCCGGCCCGACCGATGGGTACTCGGGGACGATCCAGGGCATGAGCGAAGGCTCGGCCCTGGTAGCGTTCATGTTTCCGCAATCGAATTTGGAGACCGTCCTTGAACTAAAGGAAAAGCGGATTACGTGTTTCGCTATGGACTTGATGCCGCGCATCTCTCGGGCTCAAGCGATGGACGCGCTCAGTTCGATGAGCACGATAGCGGGTTACAAGAGCGTTCTGTTGGCTGCCGCCGAGCTGCCGAAGTTTTTTCCTATGCTTATGACGGCTGCGGGCAGTATCGCTCCGGCGAGGGTGCTCGTTATCGGGGCGGGAGTTGCGGGCCTGCAGGCGATCGCTACCGCACGGAGGCTCGGGGCGATCGTCGAAGCGTTCGATGTCCGGCCCGCCGTGAAGGAGCAAGTGGAGAGCTTAGGCGCAAAGTATGTGGACCTCGGTCTGTCCTCCGAGGAAGCGGAGGATGCGGGTGGCTATGCGAAGGAAGTGTCCTCCGACACGCACGTTCACGAGCTGAAGGTCATCGCGCAGCAGTTACCGAAGAGTGACGTGGTTATTACGACAGCGCTTATCCCTGGGCGTCCGGCACCCAAGCTGATAACAGAGGAGATGGTGCGTACGATGGCTCGCGGCAGCGTGATCGTCGATTTGGCTGCGGCGAATGGTGGAAACTGCGAGTTGAGCGTTCCCGGGCAAACCGTCCAGCGCTTCGGCGTTTCGATCATAGGCCTATTCGACATGCCGAGCTCGATGGCCGTCCACGCGAGCCAAATGTATTCCAAGAATATTACGGCCTTCGTAAGCCATGTGATAAACGACGGCGAACTAGACGTGGACTTAGAGGATGCGGTAACGAGAGGAGCCCTTTTGACACACGACGGGAAAATTATGCACGAGCCCACGAGGCTGCTGATAGAGAAAGGGATTTCATAAATGGATATTGTCGCGACTATCACGATTTTTGTTTTGGCGGTTTTTGTCGGCGTCGAAGTTATTTCAAAGGTCCCGCCGACGCTGCACACGCCTTTGATGTCAGCCACGAACGCGATCCACGGGGTTATTTTGGTTGGTGCGCTTATCGTTTTGGCTCAGGCGTACAGCCCGCTCGAAATCATTATCGGAACGGCCGCCGTAATTTTCGGAACGCTCAATGTGGTGGGCGGGTTCGTCGTTACGGACCGTATGCTGGAGATGTTCAAGAAGAAGCCGGTGAAGAAGCAGTGAGCGATTGGGTAAGCGCCGTTTATCTGGTCACGGCGATTTCCTTTATCGTCTCGCTAAAGCTAATGAACTCGCCGAGAACGGCGCGGCTGGGCAATGGGCTGGCGGCGCTTGGAATGGGCGCGGCAATCGTTGTGACGTTTTTACTTCCCGGTTTCAACGCTGCAAACCTGATCTGGATTCTTGTTGCCCTGTTGATCGGCACCGTAATCGGATTCGTGTCGGCAAGGCAAGTGCAGATGACCGCGATGCCCCAGATGGTCGCTCTATTCAACGGCCTCGGAGGAGGCGCGGTCGCGCTTGTCGCCACGATCGAATTTATGCGTGCATCGAAGCACCCTTTCGGTTCTATCCTGACGATCGTCCTCAGTACTTTGATTGGCGCCCTTAGTTTTGCAGGAAGCATGATCGCTTATGGGAAACTGCAAGAACTCATCCCCGGAAGATCGATCGGTTATCCAGGGCAAAAACCGATGAACCTTGTTCTGCTCGCATCCGCAATTGCGCTTACTTTTTTCGTCATCGGAACAGGCGGAACGAACGGCGCATTTGTCGCAATCTTGATTGTCTCTCTGCTTCTCGGCGTGTTGGCGGTTTTGCCGATCGGCGGCGCGGATATGCCTGTCGTTATTTCGCTGCTCAATTCTTTTACGGGCGTTGCCGCAGGCCTAGCGGGATTTGTGCTGAATAACACGGCGCTGCTAATTGGCGGAGGCTTGGTCGGCGCCAGCGGTTTAATTCTAACGTTACAAATGTGCAAGGCGATGAACCGTTCACTAGAAAGCGTGTTGTTCGGCGCTCTCGGCGGAAACTCGCACGTTGCCGCAGGGCAGGCATCCTTATCGCAAGGAAATATCAGGAGTTATTCGATCGAAGACGCGGCTATTGTGTTTGCCAGCGCGAGTAGCGTGATCATCGTTCCGGGTTACGGAATGGCCGTCGCCCAGGCGCAGCATGCCGTCAAAGATCTCGCCAATAAGCTGACGGAAATGGGGGTCGATGTAAAGTATGCGATCCACCCCGTTGCGGGCCGCATGCCGGGGCATATGAATGTCCTTCTGGCCGAGGCGGACGTACCCTATGATCAGCTTTTCGACCTCGACGAAATCAATTCTTCTTTCCCGCAAACCGACGTCGCTCTTGTCATAGGGGCGAACGATGTCACCAATCCCGCCGCAAGATACGACAAAAACAGCCCGATCTATGGAATGCCGATTTTAGATGTGGATAAAGCGAAAACGTGCATGGTTTCCAAACGAAGCATGAGCCCGGGATATGCAGGCGTCGATAACGAACTGTATACGATGCCCAACACCGTTATGCTTTTCGGTGACGCCAAGGTGACCGTTTCGAAGCTGACCGCAGCCCTTAGTGATTTTTAGGGTCGAAATCGTCTTTGGTAAGCCAGCCCCTCTTCCAGAAATAGAATAGGAGGGCCAGTCCGATAAATCCCATCACACCGAGGACGATGAAATAGCCGCTTTCTTTGCGCAACTCCGGCATGTGGTCGAAATTCATTCCGTAAACACTCGCTATGAAGCTCAAGGGGATAAAAATGGTTGTGATGATTGTAAGAACCTTCATGACCTCGTTGATACGATTGCTGACGCTCGAGAGATAAATGTCCTGCAGATCGGCGCCGAGTTCTCGATAGATTTCCAAAAGGTCGATAATGCGAACTGCATGGTCGTGACAATCGCGCAAATAAGGCAGTGTTTCAGAAGTGATGAGATTGGTCTCGTCGCGGTATAGCGAATTGAGCGCATCCCTAAGTGGCCACATAATCCGGCGCAAGCTCAACAATTCACGTCGCACGTCATGGATGCCGGCGAGAGATTCCGGGGTCGGCTTAGCGACGATTCGCTCTTCGGCATCCTCGATGATCTCGCCATATTTTTCCAGAACCGGAAAGTATCCGTCGATAACGGCGTCGAGGATGGAATATGCCAAGAAATCAGACCCGTTCAGATAAATCTTGTCTTTTCTCTTGCGAAGCCGTTCACGCAAGGGATCGAGGCAATGTATTTTGCGGGGTTGAAAAGTTATCACATAGTTCGAGCCAAGGAATAGGCTGAGTTGCTCGACGACGAGCGTTTCCTTGTAATCGACCGCGTGGACGACGATGAAATAGTGGTCGTCGTAGTACTCGATTTTTGCCCGCTGATGGAGGTTCAAAACGTCTTCCAGCGCAAGATCGTGCAAACCGAAAACATCCCCGATTTGTTTGATGAAATCCTCATCGCCCAAGCCATGAACGTCGACCCACAGCACGCTAGGTTTTTCGCGGAGCGGAGTCAGCTCCGACGGATCGGCGACGGCGAACTCCTCAATGCCGGCCTCGCCATAGCAGATCACGCCAACCGTGGTGGAAAGCGCGCCCGGCGGCGCGAGCAGCGTGCCCGGAGGCGTCCCGAACTCAACGGGCCGATGGGCCGGGATAACGGCGGTTGCTCTCTTGGCACGGCGCTTAGCCATCTCAGGCGTATCCTACCATTCGTCAGTCGAGCGACTTGAGCGATCGTCCAAACATAAGCACGAGCATGCCCACGGCTAGGACCGTCGCACCGCCGATCCGAAACGCCAATGGAAGGCCTACGCGCTCGCTGACCCAGCCGAAAAGCAGCGCGCCGAGGGGACTCAATCCGGCAAGCGACCATACGTGCACCGAAATCACCCGTCCCCGCAGCTCCGGCGGGCTGAAGTATTGAAGAGCGGTGTTCGTTCCTACCATTTGACCGACTCCGAATAGGCCGATCCCGCCCAGGCAAAATACGGCCGGCAAAAAACTGTTTACGAACGAAAGCGCGAGCAGGCTCGATCCGATGCCGACCATCGATAAGATCGGAATCCAGCCCTTCAAAGGCCGTTTGCTGACCGTCGCGATGGTTAGGACACCCAGCACCGCGCCGATGCCGGTTGAGGTCAACAATGCGCCGAAACCCTGCGCGCCGACACTCAGAACCGACTTGGCGAAGGCCGAAAGCAAGGCGATGTAGAACAGGCCGAATACCGCCGTGGTCATCATCATCGGCACGAGAGTGCGAAAGGCCGGCGTTCTCGCGACGTGGCGGATTCCTTCCAAAAGGGCATCCTT
>JACDEQ010000016.1:0-8373 GCA_013816225.1 Armatimonadota bacterium
GGCTAGACCTTGGAGCACACTTTCACCAACGTAGGCACGTGGTGGTATTTCTGCATGCTGCACGGGTTCGATAACGGCGACGGCACTGCCGGCGGCATGTCGGGGACCGTCACGGTCGTGCCCGAGCCGGCGACGATCGCCACACTCGGCATGGGCACGTTAATCCTCCTGAGGCGGCGCAGGAAATAGGTCTACAGTTTGATCAGTACTTCGATAATTAACATCCACCTCGCGGCCTAGCCTGGTACAATCGGTTTTTGGAACAGGCCCACTTGGGACTTGGATAGACAGAAAAGGAGAGAATCAATGAAGCGACTTGCTTTATTAAGCGGCGTTGCCGCTTTGTTCGGATTGGCGGCCGTCAACGCGTCGGCCGATACCATACTTGTCCACATCTTCAATTTCGACTTCAGCCTCAACCCGTTGGGCGAACCGATCGAAGATCCGATCATCAGTGTCGGCGACACGATCCGGTGGATCCTGGACGAAGGACGCCACACGGTTACCTCGGTCATGGGGATACCGGAAGTCTTCGACTCGGGGGACATGCAGAAAATTGGCGAGACGTTCGAGCACACTTTCACGAACGTCGGGACTTGGTGGTACTATTGCGACTTTCACGGATTCGACAATGGTGACGGAACGGCCTCAGGTATGGCGGGCACGGTCACGGTCGGTGTACCCGAACCGTCCACCTTCGCAGCGCTCGCGGTGGGCGGGCTGCTCCTTCTCAAGCGTAGAAAGAAGTAAAAAAATGAGCGGGTCGGCTTAGCGCCGACCCGCTTTCTTCTATACTATCCAACCGAAGATCCTTCCCTGGCTTTGGGCTCGGTTTCGCCGCCAGCGTTTCGCCAGGCTTCGAAACCACCTACGAGTGCGTAGGACTGCTCCCTTCCATGAGACCGGAACGCTTGCGCCGCACGGGCGCTCGATGCCTCATCTGGTCAGGTGCAATACGCAACGATAGTGCCGCCTCGCGGAAGCTGATCCGCATGCTCTTCCACATCTGCCAGAGGGACCCTAACCGCGCCGGGCAGCCGTTCGTTCGATTCGGCCCACGCCTGCGGGTTTCGCGTGTCCATGAAGTGAACAACTTCGCCCGAGCTGAGTTTCCTTCGAACGTCCTCGACTGAAATTCTAATGTCATCCATTCTTTCACCTCTTCATTTTTGCCTACTCCATCCCGGCCGGCTACGCTGCGTTCCGCAGTCGGCGATCGAAAGTCGACAGACGGCAGTCGTCAGTCGTGCTATACTCATGCCCTTGGTCTCCGCAGACAACCGGCGGTGAAAGCCTTAATCCTTCAGGAGCCGGTCGAGGGGCGCAACACGGAACAACCGAAAACGATTTCGTTCGAGGGGCTCCGCACGTGCCTGTGCGGGGTCCCTGAACTTTGAAAGGGAGATACACGAAACAAGTGCCCACCGCAGAAAAAACTGCTGTAATAGAGCAAACACGCCAGTGGCGCCAAGAGTCCACCGGGATGGTCTTCACGGACTATCGCGGCCTCAAGGTCCACGAAATCCAGGCGTTGCGGGAAAGTCTTAGGGTCACCGGCGGCGAGTACCACGTAGTCAAAAACACCCTCTTGCGCATCGCGCTGGGCGACGACATGAGTTCGCTGCCCGAAGAGCTTCACAACGGCCCGACGGCCACCGCTTTCATCTTCCGAGAGGAGCCGGCTTGCGCCAAGCTTCTCGTGAAATTCGCAAAGGATCACAAAGGTTTTGAGATCAAGGGCGGATATTTGGATGGGAAAGCGCTGTCGTCAGCCGACGTCGAAGCTTTCAGCAAGCTGCCCTCGCGGCAGGAGCTGCTATCGATGATCGTCGGCCTCGTTCAAGCTCCGATCGCCAACGTGGTCGGAACGATCAACGAGATGCTCCTCGGCCCGATCCGCGTGATCGCTGCTATCGCCGACAAGGCCGGACCCGCGCCTGAACCGGAGAACGCCGAACCGGCGCCCGCAGAATCGGAGCCTGCTGCTGAACCGGCGGCCACCGAGGAAGCGCCCACCGAGGAAGCGCCGGCCATCGAAGCAGGTGCTTCAGAAGGGGAAGAGCCCACGGCCGAAGCGCCAGTTGAAGCCGAAGCAACCCCAGAGACAGAACCCGCACCCACCGAAGAAGAACCGAAGGAAGGACAAGAATAATGGCAACCGTAATTGAAGAAGTCGTAGAAAAGATCGCAGGCATGACCGCTCTCCAGCTCAGCGAGCTCACGAAGGCCATGGAGGAGAAGTTCGACGTGACCGCCGCCGCGCCGATGATGGGCATGGCGATGGCCGCGCCTGCGGGCGAAGCCGCCGTCGTCGAGGAGAAGACGAGCTTCGATGTGATGCTGTCCGAAGTTGGCGATGCCAAGCTCCAGGTCATCAAGGCCGTCCGCGAGCTGACCGGCCTCGGCCTCAAGGAAGCGAAGGACGTGGTCGACGCCGCCCCCGGCCCCATCAAGCAGGGCGTGAGCAAGGACGAAGCGGAGAAGATCAAGGCCTCTGTCGAAGAAGCAGGCGGCAAAGCCGAAATCAAATAGCTTTCGGCACCTCCAGCGGCTAATGCAGGCCTTCGACGGGCAATTCCGCAGAAGGTTCTGTTTTTTGGCTGTCGTGCCAAGCCCCTTGCGGTGGCTCTCGCTCTGTTTCGATATTTGTACAGTAACTAGAGTTGATTGGGCAGAATAAGGTCGCTGCGCCGTGTTCGAGGATCTCCTCGATGGCGGGAGAGCGGCTCTACTGTCCTGGTTACTGGGAGTGAACTGCGCCCAAAAAATTAGACACTTAGGATCTGTCGCTCCTCCGCTTTGAACGTCTCGAAACCGACGGGCGTCTCGTAGCCTAGGCTTGAGTGAAGCCGGCGCCGGTTGTATTCCTCGTCGATGAAGCGGCCCCTCGCATGCGCAGCCGCCTCGAAGCTCTCGTACTCGTTCATAAACACCTCTTCGGTCTTTAGCGTCCTGAAGAAAGACTCGGCCAGAGCATTATCGCGCGGTTTGCCGATCCCGCTGAAGCTCAAGGTGCCGCCGTGGGGCTCCACGAGCTCCCGATAGGCACACGATGCATATTGGGACCCGCCGTCCGAATGATGAATCCAGCCGAGCGCCGGGTTTCTTTTCTGGAGCGCGGACCCAAGAGCGCGCACACAAAGCTCGGAGTGCAATGACCTGCTCACCGAGTGTCCAACGATTCGCCTAGAGAACGCATCCTTCACCACGGCAAGATACGCAAAGCCTCGCTTGCCGAAGGGCACGTACGTGATATCCGATACCCAGAGCTCGTTCGGTCTTCGAGATATGAAGCCTTTGGCAACGTTCGCTTGAGAGACCGGAACCGAATACGTCGTCTGCGCTTTTCGGCGCTTCTTCGCCCGAAGAAGGCCTATCTTCTTCATTTGAAGCCTCGTCTGTTTTTCGCTGCTCTTTGACCCTTCTTTTTGCAGCTGCTTGGCAACACGGCGATACCCATAGGCCGGAGATTCTCCCGACACTCGCTCGATATCCTCGGCCAAAGGATGCGGCCCTTCGGGCTTAGGTGAAAAGTACACCAAAGCGCGCGAAACCCTAAGCAGCTTGCAGCATCGTAGAACCGGGACTTTGACGCTCCGAGCGAGGAATTCGATCTCCATATGCGCCCGGCCGAGCGCAGCTTCGAGCTCGCGGATCTTCGTTTGGCTCGCATCCTTGTAAGGCCGCCAGTCACCTTCGAAAGCCTCGTCGCCACGCGCCATATACTGCTCGAGCCACCTCTCCAACGTCGCATTCCCGAGGTTATGCTCGCGCTTTAGTTGGCTCTTGCTGACGAGGCCGTTCGCCGCCTTGCGGCACACCTCTAGCTTGAACTCTCTTGTAAACATTCTTCGCACCACTGTATTCTCCCTCGCGGAGAACCTCAGTGTCTAACGAAAAGGACGCATTGCAGACGCCTCTTCGTGTGCCACGGATGAGCGATTAACAAGTGCGGGGTTGCGTACTCTCGTATCGCTCGTCCGTGAACAGCCTTCCAACTTTCACAGACTATTGCTAAGGACCTGGCACCCTCGGGAGGTACGCTTCGGCGGGTGGAATGATTCTGCGGTAGTGCCCGAGTACAAAGTTGGGTGCTGAGGATAAACGACTGACAACTCCCAAGGCCACGAATGCTCGTGAGCTTATCCATGACGGCTTGCCGATTTCGCCGTAGGCCTGTGAACGATGCAACGATCGACTTCGACTGCGGGGAACTCCTCCGCATAGAATCCGGCGCTAGACCATGGCCATTCCAGCTCGTTTTCACAAAGTCTCCTGCGAACCGGGTTCGCGTGAATATAGTCGATGCTTGCCCATATTGCCGCAGGGTTGAGCAGATTGCGATCGTAACCTGGGCCAGGTTGCCAAAACGCGTAGCTAGCCTCTCCGTTGCGCGTTCCATTACGCAAGAGGTTCAAGGTCGCAGGCGCGAGAGAGCCGTTGGCCCGAGCCTTACCGCACCCTCGTGGCGGCCGTCATGTCAGGAAGCTCGCGCATGGGATGTATGCGACCCAGTCGAAGTCGAGAGGCTCCAGTTTGCCCTTGTGATACTTTTTGGCGTAGGGCTTATCGTGAAGCCAAAACCGTGTGCTGAAGCCCTTGAATGTCGTAGCCTCGCGGTCTACGGTGACTCGGACGGCTGCGTTTTCGCCTACTCCGTGCGTCGAGTTCACCGCGATGATGACGGCGTTCTCGAACTCCCCCGCGATGAGATGCGAGGCGATGTCATGGAAGTTGACGGCCTCGGTCCAATTGATCGTGATCATCGCCTCTTCCTCCGGCGGCTGAACTTCCGTGCAGTGCCCGTACAACATCATCGTTCGAGTCATGTCGAGATTGCCCTCCGCTCCGATCTTCAAGTATGAGACGTTGAGACGGGCCGCGAGGCATCCAGTAAGCTTGCGAATGGTGATCCTGTTTCTGAAGAACCTTGCGTTTACCATCATCGCTCCGGGCACCGTGGCGGGGCTGATCCCCTGGTGGATTACACGTAGCGATGCCACCGAGCTGCTCCCGTTCGTCATCGTCGGCATCACTCTGATCGGAATCGGCGCAGCGATCTATTTGTGGTGTGTGTGGGATTTCGCGACTTTCGGAAGGGGCACGCCCGCGCCGATCGATGCTCCCAAGAAACTGGTCGTGCGCGGCCTCTATCGATATACGCGCAACCCGATGTACGTGGGGGTTCTGACGGCACTCGCAGGATGGGCCGTCATGTACCTCTCTGAAGAAGTACTCGCGTACGGACTCTGCGCTTTTGTGGCCGTGCACCTCTTCGTAGTCCTGTACGAGGAGCCGCATTTGCGGCGTGTCTTCGGCAGCGAGTACAAGCGATACCTTTCGCAAACGCCTCGCTGGTTGCCGACCCGAAATCCGGCCAGTCGGTAAACTCGCGTCGCGCTTGAGCGGTTTCAAACGAAAAGCAATCTCCGGATTCTTCTGGCAGGCCTTCGGCTTGGTGGGGCAACAGGGTATTCAACTCATCGCGAACCTACTGTTCGCGAGGCTGTTGCTGAGAGAAGAGAACGGCGTCGTTATCGCCGCCATCGCCATTCTGGATTACGCCACCCTCCTGCGCGTGTCGGGCATCCTCCAGGCGTTCGTGGCTTACGAAGGGGACGACACGGAGACGCGGCACACGGTTTTCTGGGCTTGCTTGGCATCGGGCGTGGCAATGTCTGCAGCTCTGTTCTTCGGGGCGCCCTTGATCGCGTCGTGGCTCAACTCTGATGGCCTGACGCCCGTCTTGCGTGCGCTTTCGGTCATGCAACTCATCGATAGTATCAGGATCGTGCCGTTCGCGCTTATTTGGAGGCACCTGCGTTTCAAGGAGCGCACGATCGCCGAGACGGTCCCGTTCATCGCGGGCCTTGTTGCAGCTGTTGTCGGGCTGGCCGTTCTTCCGAGAGAGCAGCGCGTTTATGCCGTAGTCTGGATGTACCTGGTCCGTTCCGTCGGCCAGGCGCTTCTGTTCCTTTACTTCGAGCCGTACCACCCGACCGCCAAGTTCGATTGGTCTTTCTTCCGCCTCATTTCTCGCCGCTCAGTGGGGGTTCTAGCTTTCAACCTGCCGAGCAGCACACTGGTTTCGCTACCGTCCATTGCGGTGTTCGGCCGGGCCGGTGAGGCGGCGGGCGGGGCTTTTGGATTGGCGGCTAAGCTCACCGCACCTGCCACGAGTCTCTCCTACGCCGCCAATATCACCCTGTTTCCCATTTTCGCGCAACTGAAGAACGATGCGGAAAAGCTCAAGGCGAGCATTCTGCGATCCCTCAAGGGCGCGGCCGTGCTGCCGATCGCGCTGCTGACCTTCATTATCGCAACCGCGCCGGAACTGATTCCGGTGGTCTTGGGCGAGAAATGGCGGAGCGCAGTTCCGGCAGCCCGATGGATCGCCCTCGCCGGAATCTTCCAGATGTACTCGTTCGTACTTGCCTCCGTCCTGCTGGCCGCGAGCAAGACGATCTACATTATCATCACATGGACCTCGACGCTCGTTCTTGCCGCCGCGTTGCTTTTCTTTGTCCCGATGGTACGGGGTGAAGCGCTTGTAGGGGGCCAGATCACGGCCGCATACGGCGCGTTCGGCTTTGTTATGAGCTTAGGCGCAACCTCGATCGCCATGCGAATTCCCATTGGATCGATTCTATCGACGCTCGTCCCTGCTTCGCTGTCCGCCGTTGCCGCCGTAGCCGCATCGTTGGTGGCCGGCGCGGCAGTTCAACACGAAGCAGCGCGGCTTGCAATTAAAACCCTAGCATTTGGCGTCGTGTTGCTGCCCGCTTGCGGCATTCTCCTCGGTGGTTCCTGGCGCTCGTTGCTTACGCCGAAGGGTTTGCGCGAGTTGATCGGGCGGAACTAGGCGCCGCTGTTTACCGTCTATGGATTGATCGATCTCATGAACTGTCCACGCTGCGGGGCTCAAAACGCCGGAGCTACGTTCTGCATGAATTGCGGGGCGGCTCTGGATCACGCGGGCAAATCTCGCACTAGGAAGGCATTCTGGCTGGTAACTGGCTTGGCCGGTCTCCTCATTATTGCAACTATCGGAGCCGTGCGCAGCCTCCTCATCGGGGCCGCCGCGCCAAAGAATCAGGCATTGGCCGTGCCTGCGATGGGCACCCCGAACGCCGTCGCACTTCCACAGAGGGCCACGCCACCCACCGTGGCAGCCGTCAGCGAGCGCATGCCCGAAGATGTTCGCAAATGGCTCGAACACATGAAGCGGGTCGACGAAAAGCGGGAGCGTTTCAATAGGGAGTTCGCGCAAACGCTATTGAAGTCTATTGGGAAACTGCGACCGGGTGCCTTTATAGAAGAGTCCGAAGCGGACGCCGATAGGGCTAGACGAAGCGGCGAAGCAGGCCAAATAGTGGCTTCGGTAGATACGTTTTTCAGCGATCTCACGCGCGAATTTCAAAACCTTGCGCCACCTGCCGAGTGCCGTCCGATTGCCGGGAAGTACTCCTCCATACTTCTGGAAACCCGGAACATCCTCACCGAAGTGGTGTCGGGCATCAACGGTGGCGACACCGCATCTCTCGAAAAGCTGCAAGGCACGTCGTATAAACGTATCGATGCGAGCGCCGCCGAAACGAACGATCACATCGGCGCACTGTGCTCGAAATACCGAGAGTCTAACAAATACTCGGTCTTCGTCGACAAAGGCAATAGCTTGGGTGTCGGCGCGGCTGCCAATATGCTGCCCGACTCGGCCGCGATCAACGAAATGATGAAGCGTATGCTGGACGAAGAGTTCGGCAACTAATCCGGCTAAAATATCTGCTGGTGAGCGATCTCAAGATCTACGATTCTCTTTCGCGCGCGCTGGTCGACTTCGAACCCCGAGACCCAGGGCGCGTTTCCATCTACGCTTGCGGATTGACTCCGCAGGCGCCGGCCCACCTCGGGCACATGCGCGGCGCGGTCCTATTCGATGTTGTCCGCAACTGGCTGAATCACTTGGGTTATGAGGTCGACTTCGTTCAGAACTTCACGGATATCGACGACAAGATCATTCGAAAGAGTCACGAAGAAGGGATCGACGCCGCCCAGGTCGCCAAAAGGTACGGAGACCAGTACCTGCGCGACCTGGCGCTGCTCAACGCAAAACCTGCTCGCTGGGTCTATGTCACCCAGAATATGGACGCGATCATCGAGATGATCGCGAAGATCATTGAACGCGGCCACGCCTACGAGGTCGACGGTGATGTCTATTTTCGAGTCCTATCCGACCCCGACTACGGCAAGCTGAGCCACAGGAGGCTGTCGGAAATGAAGGAAGGCGCCCGTATCGAGGTCGACCCCCGTAAGGAGCATCCAATGGACTTCGCCCTCTGGAAGTCCGCGAAACCCGGTGAACCATCGTGGCCG